>JAFGKX010000158.1 GCA_016928375.1 Candidatus Omnitrophota bacterium
CAATGCTATTTTCGAAGCGCTTGCGCTGGTTAAATGGTACGCAAGAGAGCATGTGCTTCTTTGCCTTGTGCCGGCTTTTTTCATCGCCGGCGCTATTTCAGTATTTGTCAGTCAGGCGTCCGTAATGAAATATTTCGGGGCAAAAGCGAACAAATTCTTATCATATGGCGTTGCTTCTGTTTCAGGCACGATATTGGCAGTATGTTCCTGCACGGTATTGCCGCTTTTTGCCGGTATTTATCAAAGAGGCGCAGGCCTTGGCCCCGCCGTTGCATTTCTTTATTCGGGCCCTGCTATAAACGTTCTTGCGATAATTTTGACTGCGCGTATACTTGGCTGGCAGCTTGGCCTGGCACGCGCGATTGGGGCAATCGTGTTCAGTATTGTTATAGGCCTGCTGATGCATTTGATTTTTTTGAAAGAGGAAAAGGCGCGCCATGCGAACGGTAATTTTAACACAGGCGAAATAAAAGATGCCCGCTCTTTGGGAAAAACGATTATATATTTTGCTTCAATGATTGCCTTTCTGATTTTTGCCAACTGGAGCAAGCCGCTTGGAGAAGGCCGCTCGTTGTGGTTTTTGCTTTATCAATATAAATGGTGGATTGCCGGGTTTTCTTTACTTAGCCTGGCTATTATATTGTTTAAGTGGTTTAAAAAAGATGAATTGAAAGAATGGGTTTACGCAACATGGGGATTTGCTTTACAGATATTGCCGCTGCTTTTAGCCGGCGTTCTTATTTCCGGATTTCTTTTGGGCCGCCCGGGCCATGAAGGTGTAATTCCGTCAAGGTTTGTGGCGGCGCTTGTAGGCGGTAATTCCCTGTTCGCGAATTTCTTCTCATCGATTGTCGCCGCTTTTATGTATTTTGCTACGCTTACCGAAGTGCCGATTTTACAGGGGTTAATCGGATCCGGCATGGGTAAAGGCCCTGCCCTGGCACTACTGCTTGCGGGCCCGGCATTAAGCCTGCCGAGCATGCTTGTTATGCGCAGTATCGTGGGGGCAAAAAAGACAATTGTTTATGTTTTGCTGGTTGTGGCTGCGGCTACTATAAGCGGTATGATTTTTGGCTGGATTGTGAAGTAACGGAGGGACAAGATGAAAATTGAGATTTTAGGCATGGGTTGTATAAAATGCAAAAGATTATATGAAAACGCTCAGGCTGCGGTAAAAGAACTGAATGCGCAGGCAGAGATAGTAAAAGTAGAAGATATACATAAGATTATGGATTATGGTATTATGACAACGCCCGCAATTGTGATAGACGGTAAGGTAAAAGCCGCAGGCAGAATCCCTGCGTCTGAGGAAATAAAAAAATGGATTACAGAAGAAAAATAGCGCGGATAAAAAATTATTCGTACATGATAATTATTATATTGGTTACGTGCCTTTTTGGCGTAAACGCCGAATCCGCGCAAAACCCTAAAACCAAGCCTGCGGATTTTGTGAATGTTTATTATTTTCACGGTAATTTTAGGTGCACCAATTGCCACAATATTGAGCAGTATACCAAAGGAACTGTTGAAAAATACTTTCAGAAAGAATTGGACAGCGGCAAGGTCATTTTTAAGGCAATCAACGTAGAGATAAAAGGCAATGAGCATTTCGCGGATGATTATCAGCTGTATACAAAATCCGTTGTTTTATCTTTGGTCAAAAACGGTAAAGAAATAAAATACGATAATCTTACCAAGGTGTGGGAATACCTGGGAAACAAAGCCGCCTTTTGCCAATACATAAAAAGTGAAGTGGAAAAATACCTCAAGGAGCTTAAGTGATTATATTAACAGCCGTTTGGCTTGGCATACTTACATCCATAAGCCCCTGCCCGCTGGCTACCAATATCGCGGCAATCTCATTTTTGTCCAAAAAAATAACTCACCCATTGGCAGTGCTGTTATCCGGCATTTTCTACACTATCGGCAGGATGCTGGCATATGCGGCAGTAGGGTTTCTGATAATAAAGTCTTTGTTGAGCGTGCCTGAGGCGGCGAATTTCCTGCAAAAATATATGAACAGGGCATTGGGCCCGATTTTGATCATTGTGGGAATTTTTTTACTGGATATAATTAGATTCAATATACCGAGCCTTATTATTTCGGAAAAACATAAAAATAAACTTGGCGAATCAGGCTCATTCGGCGCCTGCGTTTTGGGATTTTTATTCGCGTTGTCTTTTTGTCCGGTTTCAGCGGCGTTATTTTTTGGAAGCCTTATACCGTTGTCAATTAATAATAAACTTGGCCTTGCACTGCCGCTTATTTACGGAATAGGCACTGCCTTGCCGGCATTGATATTTGCTGTCGCTATTGCCGCCGGCGTTACTTCATTGGACCATTGGTTTCATAGGGTAAGCAGGCTTGAGGCATACGCGAGAAAAATTACAGGAATGATTTTTATAATAACAGGCGTGTATTATATACTGAAAATATGGCTGGTTCTCATATAGTCAGTCAATGCCGTAAGGCCCAAACAGCAAAATCCCCCGCACGCGCATCCTAACACTTAACCTAAAGTATAAATAATGCCTCAGTAGGCGTATGCCCTTCGGCCGATGGCCGTTATTAAAAATGAAAAAATAAAATTATTCCCTTGTCTTTAAGAGCTCAAGCAAGGTAGCGGAGTTTTTGGATATATCGCAGCCGAGGGTGAAGGTATAGGTTTTCGATTTTGATATAACTTTTGCGGCGTTTCTAAAGCGCGAATATAAAAGCCCGGTTTTCCCAAGAAGCTCCCAGGGGCTTTTTTGCAGAATAAATTCCACTCCCTGATATAACCCCAAACCAATAACCGAGTTTTTTACAAATTCTCCGAAAGCTTTGGATTTCGAGGCAGGTGTTATTTTCGATTCATTGCCCAAAGACCGCTCGCCGAGCAGTATTATCCACGGTTTAGACGCCTTGTCAGAGATTTTATCCTTAAATGCCTCTATGTCTATTAAATATTTTGGCTCAAACTCCATTCTTTTTACGAATGTTAAATATTTTTCATCGACAAAAAATGGTTTTTCTTCGCAAGATACGCCTATCCTGATGGGAAACGGCAGTATATTGGAATTTTTATCTATCAAGGGCGAGTCTTCTGATATAAGTTTCACATTTTTTTCTTTAAGCAGATTAAGTAAAAGTGTGGTTTTGCCGCCGCCTTTAGGCAGAAGTATTAAAACAGCTTTTCCGTTTATATCAAGCCCCAGGCCATGAACCCTATGTATTGATTTTGAATCAAGGTATTGCCCGACAATAGACATTATGGTCAGATATGCCATCTCATGGCTTAAGTACTCGTCGTCGCTGTATATGCTGTACAGCGATTTAGAGGTGTCTATGATAGATAAACCTTTGCCGAAATAATCTATATAGCTTATATTGCCCTGTCTGTAGCATATATTTCTCGGGGTGTATACAGAAGCAGTGACAGAAGGGAGGTTTTTGTAATCGGGCGCTTTTAGAAAAATTTCAATTTTAACCTGCGCGTCAGTATTTTTGGATTTAAAAAACGAAAAATCCTTTTTTACAGCCTCTATTGTTTGAGCAGAAGAGCTTTTTATTTCCACGCCTAAGCCGTAAAAAGATAATTTTATCGCAGCGTTTTCGTTCATGATGTTTTATAGTAGCATAAAGCTGATGATTTGACAACTTTTTCCTATTTCCTATTGACAAAAATCTATTATGATGTATAATTACTACTAATTCGATAGAAATAGTAGTAATTAAATGAGGCGCAAAATGAAGCTTTCGACAAAAGGCCGCTATGGTACAAGGCTTATGCTGGATCTGGCTATTCATTATAATAACGGGCCTGTTTTATTGAAAGACATAGCGAGGCGCCAGGCGATTTCAGAAAAATACCTGGGCCAGCTTATAAGGCCGCTTATGACAGCTAAGCTTGTTAAAAGCTCGCGCGGCGCGCACGGCGGATATTTTCTGGCAAAGCCGCCTAAAGCAATATCGCTTGCGGATATAATGGAACCCCTGGAGGGCTCTTTAGCTATCGTAGAGTGCATAGATACCCCAGGCATATGCCCTCGTGTAAAACATTGCGTTACCAGGGAAATATGGAAAGAGATTACCGATAAGGTGATTGATACGCTGAAAAATTTTACTTTGCAGGATTTAGTAGCAGGCCATAACAAAAAACATAAAAATTTAATATATAACATTTAGAGGTGCGGGATGAAAATAGCAAGCGATATAACAAAGTTGGCAGGCAATACTCCGTTAGTCAGATTAAATAAAATTGCAAAAGGCGCCGGCGCTGTTATTGCGGCAAAACTGGAATTTTTCAATCCATGCTCCAGCATAAAAGATAGAATAGGTGTAGCTATGATAGAAGATGCTGAAGCAAAAGGCCTTATTAAACCCAACACAGTAATAATAGAGCCGACCAGCGGCAACACCGGTATCGCGCTTGCTTTTGTATGCGCTGCCAAAGGATACAGGCTTATTTTGACAATGCCGGAAACAATGAGTATCGAAAGAAAAACCTTGCTTAAAGCGCTCGGCGCCGAGGTTGTGCTGACCGCGGGAAAAGACGGCATGAACGGCGCTGTGGAAAAAGCGGAAGAACTGGCCAAAAAAAATAAAAACTATTTTATGCCGCAGCAATTTAAAAATCCAGCAAATCCCGAAATACACAAAAAGACAACGGCCGAAGAGATATGGCGCGATACTGACGGAAAAATAGATGTTCTGGTCTCAGGCGTCGGCACAGGCGGCACAATAACCGGAATAGCCAAGGCAATAAAAAAACGAAAGCCTTCTTTTAAGGCTATCGCTGTTGAGCCGGAAGATTCGGCTGTGTTATCCGGGGAAAAACCCGGTTCGCATGGCATCCAGGGCATAGGCGCGGGTTTTATTCCGGATGTGCTTGACAGAAAGATAATAGATGAGATAATTAAGGTAAAAAATGAGTCTGCCATAGAGACTGCTCAGGCGCTTATGAAGAAAGAAGGCATTTTAGCCGGTATATCATCCGGCGCCGCGGTATGGGCAGCGCTTGTTATCGCGAAAAACCCGGAACATAAAAATAAACTTGTTGTGGTTATTTTACCTGATACCGGAGAAAGGTATCTGAGCACGGAATTATTTAAATAAGTCCGCCGAAGGCGGACAGGGAGAACTAAATGGCAAAGACTATACGTGAAATAAATGAAAAGATAAAAAAAGGCAAGGCAGTAGTAGTGACTGCCGAAGAGATAATCGATATTGTTAAGAAAAAAGGCGTAAACAAAGCAGCCAAAGATGTGGATGTTGTAACATGCGGAACCTTCGGGCCTATGTGCTCGTCAAGCGCCTATATTAATGTAGGCCATACCAGGCCAAAAATAAAATTAGGCGGCGGAAAAGTGACAATAAATGATGTGCCTGCTTACGCAGGGCTTGCGGCAGTGGATTTGATTATAGGAGCGACCGCTATACCTGATGATGATCCCCGAAATAAGGTGTTTCCCGGTGAGTTTAAATACGGCGGCGCGCATGTGATAGAAAGCCTGGCTGCGGGAAAAGACGTTAAATTAATAGCTACCGCTTATGGCACGGACTGTTATCCCGGTAAAAAAATAGAAACCTTTATAAACATAAAAGATTTAAATGAGGCAGTATTATTTAACCCAAGAAACAGCTATCAGAATTACAATGTGGCTGTTAACGCGCATAAAGATAAGCCCATATATACTTATATGGGCACACTGCGCCCTAATATAGGAAATGCCAATTACTGCTCTGCCGGGCAATTATCGCCGCTTCTTAAAGACCCTAATTATAAAACAATCGGCATAGGCACAAAGATATTTTTGGGCGGCGGCGTAGGTTATGTCGCGTGGTGGGGCACACAGCATAATCCGCAGGTAACAAGAAAGAAAAACAACATACCGCAGGCTCCGGCAGGCACTATCGCGGTTATAGGGGACCTTAAACAAATGTCTTCCAAATGGCTTGTAGGTGTTTCTATGTTGGGCTATGGTGTAAGTTTAAATGTCGGCATAGGAGTGCCTATACCTATTTTGGATGAACAGATATGCGCCGCGGCAGCTGTAAAAGACGAGGAAATATTCGCCCAGATAGTGGATTACAGCCGTGATTATCCCGAAGGAAACAAAGGCTCTTTAGGCGAGGTAAATTATGCCCAGCTTAGAAGCGGAAAGATTACCATAAAAGGCAAACAGGTGCCGACCGGATCGCTTTCCAGTTACTCTAAAGCTGTTGAAATAGCTAATACCTTAAAGCAGTGGATCAAAAAAGGCGACTTTTTGCTGACAGAACCTGTGGCGAAATTGCCTGATAATAAATCCGGCTACTCGTTTAAGCCATTGCCGCTAAGGCCAATAGTGTAGCATGAAAGTGCTTGGAATCAATGCAAGCGGCAGAGAAAACGGAAATTGCCGCATCTTGCTCGATGAAGCGCTAAAAGGCGCGAAATCTAAAGGCGCGCAAACAGAGCTTATTTTTTTAAACAGCCTTAAAATCTCTCCCTGGCGCGAAAAATTACCCAAAGATGATATGCCTAAACTAGAGCAGAAGATATTGAAGGCAGATGTGATTATTCTTGCTTCTCCGATATACTTCGGCTCATTAAGCGCTCAAGGCAAAGCAATGATAGACCGCTGTCAGGCACTTTGGGAGCGCAAGAACCTGCGTAAAGAGGCCTTAAGAAAAAATAAAGCAAAGGCCGCGCTTATATGCGTTGAGGCGTCTAACAGGGAAGACTTTTTTAAAAACGCAGAACAGATTGCAAGAAATTTCTTCGCGGTGATAGAAGCGCAGTGCTGCGCTACCTTATTTTGCGCAGGGCTGGATGAACCTAAGGCTGTTTTGAAGCGCCCGGAATTTTTGAACAAGGCATATGATTTAGGGAAAAATCTGTTGCCATAATCAAACGAGTAATATATAATATAGCCTTCAATAATGGTCCCTCGCTAATGTAAAATGCTCGCACCTGCTCGCATTTTAATATTGCTCGGGACAATTTTAACTTCGTAAAAATTGGAGAACATTTATGGCAGAAGAAAAACCAGCAGCAACCCCGCAGCCGGCCCAAAGTACGCCTGCGCAACAGCCAGCAGCCCCGGCACAGCAGCCTGCTGCAGCCGCTGCAAAAAAGAACAAAAAGATAAATGAGATGACCCTGGCTGAATTGGATAAAAAAATAGAAGACGTTAAAGTAAAAATGGGCAATCTTACTTCGAAGTACGCGTTGGAATTGTTGAAAAGGAAAAAAGAGATAACGGGAACAAATTAGCCCCTCGCTAATAAGAGATGCTCACCCTTGTTCGCATCTTAGTAATGCTCGGGGCAAAATTTGTGAAGCAAATTTTGGAGGTCTTAAATGGCGAAAGTTTTTGTAGATGAGTCACTTTGCACAGGCTGCGGGCTTTGCGAAAGCACATGCCCGGAAGTGTTTAAAGTGGAAAATAATGTCGCAAAAGTCACATCGGAAGATACATCGTCATGCGATATACAGGATGCGGTAGATAACTGTCCTGTGACTGCAATAACACTGGAAGCTGACGGGGAATAGCACCTTTTTATACGTCATTGCGAGCGTAGCGAAGCAATCTCTCCTTGGGATTGCTTCGTCGGTTTTCAGCCTCCTCGCAACGGCGCCTGTCTCTTTTTTATTATGGATAACCACAAAATTTCCGAAATATTTGAAGCGATAGCGGATATCCTTGAATTTAAACAGGATAACCAGTTTAAAATAAGGGCATACCGAAGGGCAGCGGCTTCTATCCGCGCCATGAGCGAAGATATCAATGAATTCGCGAAGGCAAACCCATTAAATTCCATACCCGGAATAGGCAAAGATTTATCCGAAAAAATAGAGGAACTGCTTAAAACGGGCGCGCTTAAATCCTACGAGGAATTAAAAGAATCCGTGCCCGGGATTATATTCGATATGATGCGTATCCCCGGCGTAGGCCCTAAAACAGCGAAGCTTTTATATGATGAATTAAAAATAGACAGCGTGGAGAAGCTTAAAAAATACGCTAAAGAACATAAGCTTAGCCAGCTTTCGCATCTAAAAGAAAAAACAGAGGCCAATATACTTAAAGGTATAGAGCTTTTGGAAAAAAGTTCCGATAGCATGCTTTTAGGAGACGCGCTGCCTATGGCCGAGGGCATGGTAAATTACCTGAAACAGAAAAGCCCAATTAGTAAAATAGATATCGCCGGAAGCGCGCGCCGCATGAAACAAACCGTAAAAGATATAGACATACTCGTTTCTTCCAAAAAGCCCCAGGCAGTAATGCACAATTTCGTAAACATGCCCACAACCGAACGGGTGCTGGTGCGCGGCGATACAAAATCCTCTATTCTGACAAGGCAGGGTATTCAAGTAGATATAAGGGTGGTTGAGCCCGCCTCCTACGGCGCAGCGCTGGTTTATTTTACAGGTTCTAAAGAGCACAATGTGCGCTTAAGAGAGTTGGCTGTTAAGAAAAAACTAAAGATAAACGAATACGGGGTGTATTCCGTCAAAGGCGGATCAGCCTCCGGCGGAAAAAAAATAGCCGGAAAAACCGAGGAAGAAGTATACGCGAGCGTCGGCCTTAAATATATAGAACCGGAGCTGCGGGAGGACCGCGGGGAAATAGGCGCTGCTTTAAAAAATAAACTCCCCAAACTTATTGAGATTAGCGACATCAGGGGGGACTTTCATGTCCATTCGAATTACAGCGACGGAATAAACACAATAGAAGAAATGGCGCGGTTTTGTAAGAACCTCGGCTATGAGTATGTTGTTATAAGCGACCATTCAAAATCGCTTAAAGTGGCAGGCGGCTTAAGCGAGCAGGATTTGATAAAAAAGAACAGAGAAATAGACGCCATCAATAAAAAAATAAAAGGCTTTAAAGTATTAAAAGGCGTGGAAGTGGATATCGATTCCGACGGAAACCTGGATTATTCGGATGAAGTATTGAAAGATTTAGATGTAGTTCTTGCCGCGATACACACCGGGTTTAAACAATCCAAAGAAGTTATTACAAAAAGAATATTAAGAGCGATGGATAATAAGCATGTTGATATAATTACCCACCCGACAGGCAGGCTTTTAAATGCAAGAGAGCCGTATGCAGTGGACATGACTGCGGTATTAAAACATGCCAAAAAAACAGGCACTGTGATAGAGATAAACGGCTATCCCGAAAGGCTGGACCTGGATGATATAAATTCCAGAATAGCCTCAGAAATGGGAGTAAAAATTGCCCTTACCACTGATTCGCACAGGGTAGAGCAGCTTCTTAATATGCGTTTTGCCGTATCCGTCGCCAGGCGGGCATGGCTTACCCAAAAAGATGTCCTTAATACGCTTAGCTTAAAACAAATATGCGCGATATAATTTATGATGTCATTGTTGTTGGCGCCGGGCACGCAGGATGCGAAGCTGCGCTTGCCTGCGCGCGCATGAAACTCTCCGCACTTCTTATCACCCTTCATAAAGAAAAAATAGCATTTCTTTCCTGCAATCCCGCTATAGGCGGCGTAGGCAAGGGCCAATTAGTAAGAGAAATTGACGCCTTAGGCGGGGAAATGGCAAAGGCAGCAGATGCCAGTATTATACAATTTCGTATGCTTAATACTTCAAAAGGCCAGGCAGTGCAATCCAGCCGCGCCCAGGTCGATATGGAACAATATAGCAAATATATGCAGCGCGTTGTGCTGCGCCAGAAACATCTTAATGCAATAGAAGGCGAGGCAGCGAAAGTAATAATCAAGAATCATAAGGCCTGCGGTATCGAATTAGAAAACGGAGAAAAAATAAAAGCAAAGACAGTCATAATTACAACAGGGACATTTTTAAATGCTGTTATGCATATAGGCATGAGGAGCTTTCCCGGCGGAAGAATAGAAGAGCAAGTTTCGAGTATCCCGCTTTCAGATTCCCTGAAATCGGCAGGCCTTAAATTATTTCGTTTTAAAACCGGCACCTGCGCGAGATTAAACGGCAAAACTATAAACTTTTCAAAGCTTAAAATTCAATACGGCGATAAATGCCCAAGGCCGTTTTCTTCAAGCACAAATAATCTTGCAAAGAAACAGCTTTTCTGCTATATTACTTACACTAATAAAAAGACACACGATATAATAAAAAGCAATTTATCCCGCTCTCCGCTTTATAGCGGCAAGATTACAGGAACCGGCGTGCGCTATTGCCCTTCCCTGGAAGATAAAGTTGTAAAATTTTCTCATCATGACAGGCATCAGATATTTTTAGAGCCTGAAGGCCGAAATACGGATGAATTTTATCCAAATGGGCTTTCAACCAGCCTACCCGCGGACATACAGGAAAAATTCATACACTCTATAGAAGGCCTGGAAAAAGTTAAAATAAACCGCTACGGTTATGGCATAGAATATGATGCGGTCGATCCTTTAGAGCTTTATCCGACGCTTGAAGCAAAAAATATAAATAATTTATTTCTGGCAGGCCAAATAAACGGCACAACAGGATATGAAGAAGCAGCTGCTCAGGGTTTGATAGCAGGTATAAACGCGGCATTAAAAGTAAAAAAGAAAAAGCCGCTTATACTGGAGAGACCCACAAGTTATATAGGTGTTTTACTGGATGATTTGACAACTAAAGGCACGAATGAGCCTTACCGCATGTTTACATCCAGGGTCGAATATCGGCTGCTTTTACGGGAAGATAATGCCGCGCTTCGGTTAAATAAAATAGGGCATACGATAGGCCTTATAGGCAACAAGCAGTTTAATAAGGTCGAGAAGCAGAGAAAACAGGTTCAGCAGGCAATAGATAGTTTAAAGAAAAAAAGCATTTTTTATAAAGGCGAAAAAATAACTCTTTTTAATCTGCTTAAAAGGCCGCAGATACAAATAAAGGATATCCGCAAAGAATTAAAACCCTGCTTTTCCGACGATGTATGGCATATAGTGCAGGCAGAAGTAAAATACTCGGGTTTTATCCGTAGACAACTTTCCGAAGTAAAGAGTTTTAAGAACCTTGAAAAAATAAAGCTGCCCAGAAACATCGATTATAGCAAATTCCCTGCGCTCTCGGGGGAGATCAGGGAAAAGCTTATGAAATTTAAGCCAATGACTTTAGGCCAGGCAAGCAGGATATCCGGAGTTACGCCGGTAGCGATAAGCCTTTTAATGGTGTATTTGAAAAAACTAAAAGGTTGCAAGCGAAGAGTTGAAGACAGGGCAAAAGTATTATAAATTTTCTGAATATTTAAAAGAAAAATATAACTGCGTTGTCTATAAAGTAAGCATAGATGCCGGGTTTAATTGCCCGAATATAGACGGAAAGTTAAGCAGAAACGGTTGTATTTACTGCGATAACAGGACATTCAGTTTTAATACAAGAACTATTCAAAAGCCGGTAGAAGAACAGATAAAAGACGGAATAGATTTTGGCAGAAAGCGTTTTGGCGCGGAAAAATTTATCGTATATTTTCAGGCATACACGAATACATATGAAAAGCCTGATATATTAAAACAAAGATATGATACGGTAAGAAAATTTAAAGATATTGTCGGCGTGACAATAGGCACAAGGCCTGATTGCGTAAGTGAAGAAATCCTGGATTTGATAAAAAGTTACGAAAGCAGTTATGATGTATGGGTTGAGTACGGTTTGCAGAGCATGCATGATAAGACATTAAAAACAATAAACAGAAACCATACGTATCAGGATTTTTTGAAGGCTATTGAGCTGGCTAGAGCAAGAGAAATAAAAATATGCGCTCATGTGATTTTAGGGCTGCCCGGCGAAACCGAAGAAGATATTACGCAGACAGCGAAAGAACTCGGCCGCCTAAAGATAGACGCAGTTAAGATTCATCCTTTGTATATAACAAAAGATACGGCGCTTGAAGGCCTTTTTAAAAAAGGAGTTTATAAACCGCTCACTTTAAACGGATTTATAAAATCCGCAATAAATTTTTTAGAACAGCTTTCGCCCGGCACTGTTATACAGCGTATTGGCGCGGATTGCCCAAGGGAATTTTTGATAGAGCCGCAATGGATTTTGGATAAAGGATTACTTTTACGTAAACTTCAAGAAGCATTGGACAAAATAAACACTTACCAGGGAAGATTGTATGAACGAGAAATCGTATGAAGAGCAGATAAAGGCATTAACTAAAATAAGCAAGGCCATAGCATCGGAAACCTATCTGGAGGATATTCTAAGGCTTATTGTTGCGGTTACTGCCCAGGTAATGGGCTCTAACATATGTTCGCTAATGCTTGTGGATGAAAAAACAGGCGAGATAAAAATCAGGGCCACCCAAAGCATAAGCGAGGAATACAATAAAAAACCGCCGCTGAAAACAGGGGAAGGGATAGTCGGGAAAGTCATAAAAGAAAATACCCCGATAACCGTAAAAGACGTCACGCAGGAGAAGGAATACAGAAACAGGGATATTGCAAAAAGAGAAGGGCTCTGCTCCCTGCTGTGTGTACCGTTAAGCGTAAAAGGCAAAGTAATAGGAGCATTGAACTGCTATACGCAGTCGTCGCATGATTTTACGGAATCCGAGATAAATATTTTAACCTCAATAGCGAATCAAGCCGCAGTTGCAATAGAAAATACCGAGCTTATGGTTAGATCACGTGTGATAGAAGAAGAGCTTGAATCGCGCAAGAAAATAGAACGCGCAAAAGGCGTGCTTATGAAAAATGAAGGTTTAAGCGAAGGCGAGGCATATCACAAAATACAAAAATATGCCATGGATAAACGAAAAACCATGCGCGAAATAGCTGAAGCCATACTTCTGTCAGCTGAACTTAAAAATAAAAAATAATCAGATATACAAAAAGCACAGGGCAGTGCAGGACTAAGACAAAGGCGTCTTAAAAAGAAACTAAGCAGTTTCTGTTAAAAAGGAGGAAGCAGATGACTAAGAAAGTCGAAGGCTTCATGAAGTATGTCATCTCGAAAAACCCTGGTGAAGTAGAATTTCATCAGGCAGTGTCCGAGGTAATAGAGTCGGTGATGCCATATCTGGAAAAACACCCCAAATATCTTAATGCGAAGATATTGGAGAGGATAGTTGAACCGGAGAGAGTCCTGATGTTTCGTGTCCCCTGGCTGAATGACAAAGGTGAAGTACAGGTAAACAGAGGTTATCGCATTGAAATGAATAGCGCTATAGGCCCGTACAAAGGAGGGCTTCGTTTTCATCCCAGCGTTAATCTTGGAATCCTGAAATTCCTCGCCTTTGAACAGGTGTTCAAAAACTCGCTCACGACCCTTCCTATGGGCGGCGGCAAAGGCGGCTCTGATTTCGACCCAAAAGGAAAATCTGATAACGAAGTAATGAAATTCTGCCAGAGTTTTATGACGGAATTATTCCGCCATATAGGCCCTGATACGGATGTGCCTGCGGGGGACATCGGGGTAGGCGGCCGTGAAATAGGATTTTTATACGGCCAGTATAAAAGGCTCAAGAATGAATTTACAGGCGTTTTAACCGGAAAAGGCCTAAACTGGGGCGGAAGCCTGATAAGGCCTGAGGCAACGGGATACGGCTGTGTTTATTTTGTGCAGGAAATGCTAAAAACACAAAAAGATTCCTTAAAAGGAAAAACCTGTACGGTGTCCGGTTCCGGAAACGTAGCCCAATATACCGTAGAGAAACTAAACCAGTTAGGCGCAAAGGTAGTTACTTTATCGGATTCAAGCGGCTACATCTATGACAAAGACGGTATCGATGAGAAGAAACTAGAGTTTGCAATGGAGATTAAAAACGTAAAACGCGGCAGGATAAAAGAATATGCCGATAAGTTCGATTGCAAATATTTCGAAGGAAAACGCCCGTGGTCTGTAAAATGCGATGTTGCTTTCCCGAGCGCTACCCAGAATGAAATAAGCGGTGCTGACGCAAAAGAACTTGTTAAGAACGGGTGTGCCGCGGTAGGCGAAGGCGCCAATATGCCGACAACGCCGGAAGGCATCGAGGTTTTCCAGAAAGCAAAAATACTTTACGCTCCGGGCAAGGCCTCTAATGCAGGCGGAGTCGCAACATCGGGCCTTGAGATGTCACAGAACAGTCAGCGCCTTTCCTGGACAAGAGAAGAAGTAGATAAAAAGCTTCATGGCATAATGGTTGCCATACATGAGCAATGCGTAGAATATGGCCAGGAAGGAAAAAATATAGATTATGTAAAAGGCGCCAATATCGGCGGATTCGTAAAAGTTGCCGGCGCAATGCTTGATCAAGGCTTAGTATAAGCAATGCAAAAAAACTGGGTAGCTATTTTAGATTTTGGTTCGCAGTACACTCATCTTATCGCCAGAAGGATAAGGGAATTAGGGGTGTATTCTGAAATACTGCCTTGCAATGTTAAAATAGATGATTTGATTAAAAGGAGCCCGCGGGCAATAATATTGTCCGGAGGCCCTGACAGCGTTACCAAAAAGGGAAGCCCTGTATGCGACAAGGCAATTTTCGATACAGGGCTTCCTGTATTTGGTGTCTGTTACGGCGCGCAGCTTTTAGCAAAGATATTCAAAGGCGAAGTCAAAAAAAGTAAAAAGAGAGAATACGGCAAGGCCTTTATTAATATAAAGGTAAAAGACAGGTTATTTGCCGGGCTTAAGAAAAAAGAGCTTGTGTGGATGAGCCACGGCGACAAGATTATAAAATTGCCAAAAGGTTTTAAAACGATAGCAAAAACGAATAATTCTCCGTTTGCTGCTATTGCGGATACCAAAAGAAACATTTATGGCGTCCAGTTTCATCCCGAGGTCGTGCACACATTAAAGGGCAAAGTTATATTAAAGAATTTTGTAATTGATATAGCCCGATGCCGCGCTAATTGGCGCATGAGATCTTTTATAGAAGATTCAATAAAAGAATTACGGAAAAAAATAGGCAGAGAAAAAGTCTTATGCGCAATAAGCGGCGGCGTGGATTCATCAGTTATGGCGGTATTGCTGCATAAAGCAATAGGCAATAATTTGGTATGCGTATTTATCGATAACGGACTTTTAAGAAAAGATGAAGCCAGGCTTGTAAAGGAAAGGTTTACGAAGCATTATCATATAAACGTAAACCTTATAAACGCGCAAAAGCTTTTTCTTGACGGATTAAAGAACATAAAAGATCCGGAGAAAAAAAGAAAAACAATAGGCGCTTTATTTATAAAGGTATTTGAAAAAGAAGCTAAAAAATTACAGGGTAATGTAAAATTTCTGGCGCAGGGAACGCTTTATCCCGATGTCATAGAATCGCGTTCTCCTGTCGGCGGGCCTTCGGCTACGATAAAAACACATCATAATGTAGGCGGGCTTCCAAAAGATTTAAAATTTAAACTTATAGAACCGCTTAAGGATTTATTCAAGGATGAGGTAAGGCTGTTAGGAAAAGAATTAAGGCTTTCGGATGAGCTTGTTTACAGGCAGCCTTTCCCGGGGCCGGGGCTTGCGGTAAGGATTTTAGGCCCGGTAACAAAACAAGCGCTAGATGTATTAAAAGAAGCTGACTGGGTGTTGATAGATGAGATAAAAAAGGCCGGCCTTTACAGAAAATTATGGCAGTCGTTTTGCGTATTTTTACCGGTTAAAACAGTCGGAGTAATGGGAGATGAAAGAACATACGATAATGTAATAGCTGTTCGGGCTGTTACAAGCGAGGATGCTATGACAGCGAACTGGGCGCATCTTCCGTATGAACTGCTTGAAAATATTTCGAATAGAATCATAAATGAGGTAAAAGGCGTAAACAGGGTTGTGTACGATATTTCGTCAAAACCGCCAAGTACAATTGAATGGGAGTGAAATTATGAATTTTGTGTGTTTGTCTCCGCTTGCCGCTCCGGCAAAACACGCAAAATCTTGCCATAGTTACAGAAAGTCGAAAGGAATAATAAAATGTTAAATGCGGAAATTTATGTTACATTAAAAAAGACAGTAGCAGACCCGCAAGGGCTGACCATTAAGCACGCGTTACATTCTTTAGGCCATAAAGAGGCCAAAGAAGTAAGGATGGGTAAGCTTGTCAAAATTACGCTCGATATTAAGGATAAGAAGCAGGCAGAGAAAGAACTTGAAGGTATGTGCAGGAAGCTGTTGGCTAATCCCATAATAGAAGAATACAGCTTTGTTATAAAGGAGGAATAGCAAAAAGTGAAATTCGGTGTGGTAGTTTTTCCCGGTTCCAATTGCGACCAGGACTGCTTCTATGTGATAAAAGATGTATTGAAAAAACCGGTTGAATACATATGGCATAAAGAAACAGACTTAAAAGATTTTGATTGTATGATTCTGCCCGGCGGGTTTAGCTACGGTGATTACTTAAGGACAGGCGCTGTTGCGAGATTTTCCCCTATAATGAAATCCATAATTGATTTCGCCGACAAAGGTAAAACCGTTATAGGGATTTGTAACGGTTTTCAGATTTTGCTTGAAGCGGGGCTTCTGCCCGGCGCTATGCTGAGAAATAAAGGGCTTCATTTTATATGCAAACATGTTTATATAAAAGTTCAGAATACCGGTACAAGGTTCACTTCTTTATATAAGAAAAATAAGATTTTAAAAATTCCGATAGCGCATAACGAAGGCAATTACTATATAGATAAAGCCGGGTTATCCGGGCTTAACAAAAATAATCAGATAGTTTTCAGGTATTGCAGCTGCGACGGTATCGTTAGCAATGAATTTAATCCTAACGGCGCTTTGGATAATATAGCCGGTATCGTAAACGAAAAAGGCAATGTTTTAGGAATGATGCCTCATCCTGAAAGAAGCGCTGAAAAACAGCTTCTCTCGGATGACGGTTTTTTTATTTTTAAGGCAATAGAAAGATGGCTTAAAACAAAATGAAAAATATGCAGGATACATACAGGGCGCTTGGATTAAGCGATCAGGAATACAAAAGTATCCTTGGTATCTTAAACAGAGAGCCTACGCCGACAGAGCTTGCGATGTTTTCAGTGGAATGGTCCGAACACTGCGGCTATCCGCGTTCGCGAAACCTTATAAAGATACTGCCCAGAAAAGGTAAATATTCTATTTTAGTGGGAGAAGATTCCGGCGGTATCATAGTAGACGATCTGGCCATTGTATTTAAAATGGAAAGCCATAATCATCCGTCCCAGGTTGAGCCTAAGCAGGGCGCGGCAACTGGAGTAGGCGGTATTATAAGGGATATTTTTACCGCAGGCGCGCGCCCCATAGCTTCGCTTAATTCATTGAGATTTGGGCCTTTATCCGAAGCTTACAATAAGTATCTTCTAAAAGGCGTTGTAGACGGTATACAGTTTTACGGAAACTGTGTCGGCGTTCCGACTGTAGGCGGAGAAATTTATTTTGATGAAAGCTACAACGGAAACTGCCTGGTCAACGCGATGTGTATAGGTGTTTGTAAAAAGAATAAACTTGCCAGGGCAAGAGCGCAGGGTGCGGGAAACGCGATTATGTACGTAGGCTCAAGCACAGGCAAAGACGGTATAGGCGGCTGCAGCGTGCTGGCATCAACAGTATTTAAAGAAGGCGAGGAAAAAAGGCCGACAGTGCAAATAGGCGATCCTTTTACGGAAAAATGCCTTATAGAAGCGACGCTTGAAGCCCTGGAAACAGGCCACATATTAGGAATAAAAGATATGGGCGCAGCAGGACTGACCTGTTCTATAAGCGAGATGGCATCAGCCGGAAATACCGGCATGGATGTAGAACTTGACCTTGTGCCGCGCCGGGAAGCTGATATGGAGCCATGGGAAGTTATGATGTCCGAGTCACAAGAACGCATGCTTGTTTGCGTAAAAAAAGGCAAAGAAAAAGAAATAGGCGATATTTTTGAAAAATGGGATTTAAACGGTGTAGTAGTAGGCCATGTTACGGATGACGGGATAGTAAGGATAAAGGATAAAGGCAGTGTAGTCGCTGAAATAAAGGCGCATGCCCTTACCAGCGGGCCTGCATACGATATGCCATACAAGAAACCCGAGACAATAGAAAAACTTAATTTGCAGGACTTAAGCAGGATAAAAGAACCCAAAAATTTGAATAAATCACTGCTTATGCTTTTAGCGTCTCCTTCCATAGCAAGCAAAAACTGGGTTTATGAGCAATACGACCACATGGTGCAGACAAATACAGTTGTTCTGCCGGGTTCGGATGCCGCAGTAATCAGAATAAAGGAAACGAAAAAAGCCATAGCTGCTACCACAGATTGTAATTCTCGATACTGCTATTTAAATCCCCACAGGGGCGCGCAGATCGCTGTAGCCGAAGCAGCAAGAAACCTGGTTTCAAGCGGCGCTGAACCTGCCGCGGTAACGGATTGCCTTAATTTCGGAAATCCTGAAAAACCCGACAGATTCTGGCATTTTAAGAATTGCATAGAAGGCATAAAGAGTGCCTGTGAGTTTTTTAACATACCTGTTGTAAGCGGAAATGTGTCTTTTTATAACGAAAGCCCGAAAAGCGCCATAAATCCTACGCCCACGATAGGCATGATAGGCATAGTAGAAGACCCTAAACATATATGTACACAGAATTTTAAAAATAAAAGCGACGTAGTAATTCTCTTAGGAGAGCACAGTGATGAATTAGGAGCAAGCGAGTATCTGAAAGAAATACACGGTATAATAGCGGGAGACGCGCCCAAACTTGATATGGGCCTGGAAAAAATAGTTCAAGGCGCAGCGCTTGAAGCAATCAAAAATGGGCTTGTGAATTCAGCGCACGATTGTTCCGAGGGCGGTTTGGCCGTGGCTTTGGCGGAAAGCTGTATTTCGGATAAAGAAAAAATGACAGGTGCGGATATCGAAATATCCTCAGATATAAGAAAAGACGCGCTTTTATTCGGTGAAGCGCAGTCGCGCATAATATTAAGCTGCGGTAAAAAAGCAGTGGAAAAAATAAGAAAAATAGCTCAAAAACATAACGCGCCTTTTGCCGTAATAGGAAAAACAAATAAAGGGTATTTGAAAATCGCGGTGAATAAAAAAGAAATTATAAATTTACCTGTCGAGGATTTAGCGGAAAAATGGTTTTTATCCTTAAGGAGCAAAATTGATAGCGATAATTGATTATGGGCTGGGAAATTTAAGAAGTGTGGCAAAGGCGCTTGAAAGCGCCGGAGCCAAAGTAAAAGTCACAAGTTCCCCGGAAGAAATAATCGCCGCTAAAGCCGTAGTTCTGCCTGGCGTAGGCGCATTTTACGCGGGTATGGAAAATCTAAGAAATCTGAATCTTATACCTGCTATCCAGGAATCCGTTAAGCAGAAAAAACCTTTTTTAGGCATATGCCTTGGGCTTCAGTTGTTGTTTGGCGAGAGCGAGGAACACGGCTTTAACAAAGGCTTAGGGCTTATAGAGGGAAAAGTTAAAAAGTTTACCGGCAAAGTTAAAATACCGCACATGGGATGGAACCAGGTACAGTCTAAAGCAAAAATCTTTGACGGGGTGACGGATAATTCATATTTTTATTTTGTTCATTCTTATTATGTGGAGCCAAAAGACAAAAATATTATTATAGGTAAAACAAATTATAGTATTGAATTCGCGTCCACTGTCAGCCAGGATAATATATTTGGGGTGCAGTTTCATCCGGAAAAAAGTTCACAAGCAGGAATAAAGGTTTTAAGGAATTTTATATCGCTATGTTAGCAAAAAGAATAATCCCGTGCCTGGATGTAAAAGAGGCAAGAGTTGTAAAAGGCGTAAACTTCGTTAACCTTAAAGACGCGGGCGACCCCGTAGAAGCTGCTTCGGCTTATAGCCGTGAGGGCGCGGATGAACTTGTGTACCTTGACATTACCGCGAGTTTCGAAAAAAGAAACATATTTCTTGATGTAGTCAAGAAAACGGCTGAACAGGTTTTTATCCCCCTGACGGTCGGCGGAGGCATAAGAAACATCGAGGATATAAGGCTGCTTTTAAAAAGCGGCGCGGATAAAGTATCTATCAACACAGCCGCAGTGGAAAATCCTCAGTTAATAAAAGAATCATCAGAGGAATTCGGATGCCAGTGTATTGTAGTTGCGATTGACGCAAAAAGAATGGGAAATAAAACATGGGAAGTGCATACGTACGGCGGCAGAAAACCAACGGGCATGGATGCAATTAAATGGGCGAAAAAAGCTGAAAGCCTGGGTGCCGGCGAGATATTACTTACCAGTATGGATAAAGACGGCACTAAGGACGGATATGATATAGAATTGACTAAGGCTGTTTGTGACGCAGTAAATATACCGGTTATTGCATCAGGCGGCGCGGGAAATCTTGAACACCTGTATCAGGCATTTGAAAAAACAGGCGCAGACGCGGCGCTGGCTGCTTCGATATTTCATTACGGCGAATACTCGATAAAACAGGCAAAAGAATACCTTAAAAAGAAAGGCATAGCCATAAGGCTATAGGCTAAATATGTGCGGAATATTCGGTATCTATCCCAATAAAGACGCGGCGCGGCTTACTTATCTGGGGCTTTATGCGCTTCAACACCGTGGAGAAGAAAGCGCGGGCATAGTCACTTACGACGGCAAAAAAGCAAGGATGCACAAGGGCATGGGCCTTGTAAGCGACGTATTCGATGAAAAAAGCATCCAGTCTTTACGCGGCGAGCTGGCTGTGGGGCATGTGCGCTATTCTACTACGGGTTCAAGCACGATAAAAAATATGCAGCCGTTTCTGGTAAGCCATAAAAAAGGCAATATTGCTATTGCGCATAACGGAAACCTTACCAATACCACGCGCCTAAAAAACATGATGGAAGAAAGAGGCTCCATATTCCAGAGCACGATGGATTCCGAGATAATCGTGCACCTTCTGGCAAAATCAGACAAGAAAGATAAAAAGCAAAAACTTACGGAAGCGCTTTCCCAGCTTGAAGGCGCATATTCTGTTGTGCTTATGCTCGATGATGTGCTGGTGGGCGCAAGAGACCCGCACGGGTTCAGGCCTTTGTGCTTAGGCAAGCTTGACGGCGCATATGTCTTATCGAGCGAGACCTGCGCTCTCGATATAATCGGGGCCAAATATATACGCGATATAGAACCCGGTGAAATAGTTTTGATCCACAAAGACTCCATAGAATCCATAAAACCGTTTCCGAAAAAGAAGCATGCGATATGCATATTCGAATTCATATATTTTGCAAGGCCTGACAGCAATATTTTCGGCAAAAACGTATATTTGACAAGAAAATGCTTAGGTAAAAACATGGCAAAGGAATGCCCGGCAAATTGCGACTGCGTTGTGCCGATACCGGATTCGGGGGTATATGCAGCCGTAGGTTTTTCCCAAGCATCTCAATTGCCGTTCGAGATGGGCATCATAAGAAATCATTACGTAGGCAGGACATTTATCCAGCCGTCGCAGTTTATAAGAGATTTCAGGGTAAAGATAAAACTTAATCCTATAAAAGATGTGCTTAAGGATAAAAGCGTAGCAGTCATAGAAGATTCCATAGTAAGAGGAACGACAAGCAGGGCGAGAATAAAGGCAATCAGGGAAAGCGGGGTAAAGCAGATTCATATGCGCGTAAGCTGCCCGCCTCTGAGGTTTCCGTGTTTTTACGGAATAGATTTTCCGACTAAAAAGGAGCTGATAGCATCGAAGCACTCAATAGAATGGATAAGAGATTTTATAGGGGTAGACAGCCTTAAGTATTTAAGCCTGGAAGGTATGCTTAATGCAATGCTTTTACCCAAAGAAGAATTCTGCACAGCGTGTTTTAGCGGCGATTATCCCGCGCAGGTATCGAAGAAATTTTCAAAAAACATATTGGAGAAATAAGGTGTTTTTATGATGAAAGAAACAGGATTCGATAACGAAAAATATCTGAAAGAACAAAGCACGGCAATACTGGAAAGGGTAAATAGATTTAATAATAAATTATACCTTGAGTTTGGCGGAAAGCTTTTGTTCGATTATCATGCCGCAAGGGTCCTGCCGGGCTTTGATCCCAATGTAAAGATGCGTTTACTGCAGCAATTGAAAGGAAAGGCCGATATACTGCTGTGTATCTATGCCGGAGACATAGAAAGAAGAAAGATACGAGCTGATTTTGGCATTACCTATGATGCGGATGCCATGAAACTGATAGATGATATACGAAACCGGGGCATCGATATAACTGCAGTGGTGATTACAAGATTTAATGACCAGCCGGCTGCAAAGATATTTAAAAACAAGCTCGAAAGAAACGGGATAAAAGTTTATACGCACCATGCCACCAAAGGTTATCCTATGGACGTGGACCTTATCGTGAGCAATGACGGATACGGCGCGAATGAACATATAAAAACAAAGCACCCGCTGGTAATAGTAACAGGCCCTGGCCCGGGCAGCGGCAAACTAGCCACCTGTCTTTCGCAGCTATACCACGACCATAAACACAAAATAAAGTCAGGCTACGCGAAATTCGAGACCTTTCCCATATGGAGTATTCCGCTTAACCACCCGGTAAATATCGCTTATGAGGCAGCGACAGCGGATATAAGAGATTTTAACCTGATAGACCCGTTTCATCTTGAGGCGTACGGAAAAAGTGCAATAAATTACAACAGAGACGTAGAGGTCTTTCCCGTAATCAAAAGGATACTCGAAAAGATAATGGGTTCGGAGCAGGTTTATAAATCTCCGACAGATATGGGAGTAAACAGGGCGGGTTTTGGAATAATAAACGACGACGTAGTCCAGGAGGCTGCAAGGCAGGAGATATTAAGAAGGTGTTTTAGGTATACCTGCGAATATGCTGCTGGCCTAACGGATAAAGAAACAGTGCAAAGGGTCGAGATGCTCATGGAACAACTTAACATAAAAGCAGAAGACAGAAAAGTGGTGCTCCCTGCAAGGACTACCGCGCTTGAATCGCAGAATAAAAATAACGGCAGTATGAATATATTCTGCGGCGCTGCGATAGAATTAAAAGACGCTTCAATAGTAACCGGGAAAAACTCGCCTCTTATGCATGCTACATCAAGCCTTATATTAAATGCCATCAAGAAACTCGCGGATATACCGGATAAGATACATCTTTTGTCGCCTAATGTCATAAATTCCATAGGAAATTTAAAAAATAATATTTTGAATTCAAAGACCGTAAACCTGGATTTGGAAGAGGCGCTGATCGCCTTAAGCATAAGCGCGGCAACCAATCCCACTGCCCAGGAAGCTATGGAGAAATTAAAAGAACTACAGGGCTGTGAAGTGCATATGACGCATATTCCGACCCCCGGAGATGAGGCAGGATTAAGAAGGCTCGGGGTAAACCTGACAAGCGACCCCAATTTTTCCAGCAAAAGTCTGTTTATATCATAGGCCTTGACAAGGGCCTGTTTGTATGGTATAGTTATTGCATAAATAAGCACAAAGATTGTGTTTATTAAATAGAAAGCAATGAGGCGTTCGAAAGAACGCCTGTTTTTTTAAGAAGCCTTGCCAAAAGCAGGGTAATAAAAAATAGCTTCTAATAGCCCAACGAAGGGCATTCGATGCCGAGAATGGCATGCGGGTGCCCTTTTTTTATTGTAAGGAATACGGTGCTGTATGGATTTTAAGATATTGCTCGAAAAGATAACACCAGCGCTTAAGGCCATAAGCCGCAGGCATGTGCTTTATGGGACTTATGACTCCGAAGACCTGTATCAGGAGATGTGCCTTTTTTTATGGAGCCGTTTTAATGAAGGCCTTCCTATTGGCATGAATGAGGCATACATAACTAAGGCATGCGAATTTCACATACTCAACTTCTTAAGAAAGGGGAGAAAGCGCGTGGCAATCCGCAGCCTGGATGAACTGATCTCTGCCGAGGGTGATACCCTAGGAGATCTTTTGGCTGATAACAGGGAATATATAGGAACAACCACAGAGGTGGATCTGACAATAGATGATATTAAAACCAAAAACCTGACAGATAAGGAAAAAGCGGTTCTGGAACTGCTTTTAAAAGGGTGTACTGTGCGTGAGGCTGCGGAGAAACTTGACATCTCTCATGTTATGGTGCTTAAGTACAAGAAGAGCATAATCAAAAAATGCCATAAGGGAGGCCTGTCATGAACCGCTCACCATTCGCTAATGTGCGGCCGTGCCACGAACCTGAGCGAAGCGAATGGTTCGTGGTTACCAAAATCAGTTCCTTTTTACTTATGTATGGTGTAAGCACATTGGCGTGATAAAAACTTCCGTTTAGAGCGGAATTATTTAAATAGACAAAGACGTCCGATTTCAAGTGTCATTCGGTATTAATTCGGGCGTTTTTTATTTTTATGGAGGTAGATATGATTAAATGTTTTCTGGTTCCGGTGATTATTCTATGCTTCTGTATTTTTGATGTTGAAGTTGCGCACGCTACTGCCTCGACACATATCTGGGCGCCGTCAACCGATACCCAGGCATTTAAAACTGGCCATGTTACCGCAGATGTATATGTGCCTGTTGAAAAAGACTCCGAAGGAAACAGGCCCGATGCCATAACTAACACAGGTTTGACCTTCGGTATTCTGCCATTTAAAAAATTGACCGCAGAGGCAGGATTCGATTATAAAACAGGATACGGTTCACTCGATGGTTATCCTATATATTTTAACGCAAAGATAGCTGTGCCCGAAGATTCATACGGTGAATATTTTCCCGCGTTGGCATTAGGTGTATACGACGTGGGGACCAAACACAATAAAACTGATTACAATCTGTATTACGGCGAGATAGCAAAGACATTCAAAATGAAAGAACTGCCATTAGGCAGATTTTCCCTGGGCTATTTCTACGGTAATAAAAAACTTTTGTTAGATAAAAACAGCGAAAAAGATAATCACGGTATACTCGCAGCATGGGAAAGGACCATGACTGAAATTACGGATAAACTATGGCTATGCGTCGAATATCAGGGAACAAAGTCTTCATACGGGACATTTAACATAGGCGGCTCATGGCAATTTAACAAAGATACCAGCGTCTTAGCGGGTTATCAATTTTATAATAATCATAACCTTGCAGATACGGCTACGATACAGATGGATATTAACTTTTAAGTAAAAGCCCCTCGCTGATAGTAAGTCCTCGCACTTGCTCGCCTGCCTGCCGGCAAGGCAGGGACTTTAGTAGCGCTCGGGACAAAACTTACTTCGTAAATTTTGGAGGTGTAAAATGATTAACGCAGGTGACACAGCATGGGTTCTTATGTCATCGGCTCTGGTTTTGCTGATGACTCCGGGCCTGGCATTTTTTTACGGAGGCATGGTAAGAAAAAAGAATATGTTAAGCATCTTAATGCAATGTTTTATCATAATGTGCGTATTAAGTTTACACTGGGTACTTTTCGGATATAGTTTATCTTTTGCCCCGGCAAAAGGTTTCTGGGGAGGCCTGGCATGGTTTGGTTTAAGAGGCGTTGGGCTTGAACCTTATGCTGATTACGCGGCAATGATACCCCATCAGGCATTTATGATTTTTCAGGCGATGTTTGC
>JAFGKX010000159.1 GCA_016928375.1 Candidatus Omnitrophota bacterium
AAAACTTTAAAGCCAAAACAGGACAATTCTAAATCGTTAAAAACAGGACATTTTAAAATCTGGTTGACACCGATACCTTAATCTCTTGACAAATAATTAGCCGCGTTATAACCTATTTAACTACATTTTTGCCGATATGTCCAATTCGGATGTGTTGATATTCGCCAGGGAGGAAGGTTACAAAAAAACAGGCGGCGAAATAGCGAAGGATGTAGTAAAAAGCCTGCTTCAGCTTAAAGTAAGGCTTATATCTACGTGGACTGGCTGACTACCAGCAATCGTTCGTGTGCCTGCGCGAAAGGTATCGGATAAGCGCCGGGGCACAGGTTCGGTTCCTGGGGCAATAGGTCACGCACGGCATTATGAAGAGATTTTTCCAGAGAAGAGGTGCCTCTTTTTTTGCGGGCCTTCGAACGCGAGCCGCTGCCATTTATTATATGGAGCGCTTCGCGTTTTACTTTTATCATTTTTTCAAGAGTTTCATTATTTTTTACCAGTATATTGGCGAGTACCTTGCTTTTCCTGAAAGCGATATCATTTGCTTCTCTTTCGAAAAATTCTTCAAGTTTCATTTCTACATCCCGATCAGTTAAATCGGCATATCTATCTCCAATCCTCCTTCTTGCCAGAAAATATTCTTCTCTCTGCGCAGCATCCGCATCCACAAATATAGTTACATCGGCCTTTTTTCGTATATCGTCGAAACATAATGCCTGCTCGAATTCGAATATTACTATGTCGTCACGTTTAATATTCACTTTTTCCAATATGCAGCCCGTTTCTGCATCTATATAAATTTCGTTTTCTGAGTCAATCATGAATTCCGCAAGATCAGCGTTGCCCATTTCCGTTAATTCAGCGATAACTGCCAGCTGTGCATATTTATCGTTGTCTTCTATACAGTTTTTCATGACCCTGTTCAACATCCTGTGATATGAACTATTTAGAAAACGCCTTATAGGCATGCCTCTAAAATGTCCGGCACTTAGCAATTGATAGCCGGCATCGGCATGGATCATGCGCAATTGTTTCTTAAGCTGCTTTACTTTTCCCGGCGGTATTTTAAGCCTTGTTCTGAAAGCCTGCGAATAGATCGGGACGTAAATACATTCGGTTTTGTATGCACGTTTTACCATCTGTTTCCAGCGTTCGATTTCGTATTTATTGTGAGGATAATTTTCCGATTTTTTTCTTCTGTCTTCGGGAAACAGCCAGTTATCCCCGCTTATTATCAATATGCGCCTTCCGAATAATTCTTTGTTCGTATTTTTTATATGCCATGCCAGTGTTCTTTTACCGGAAGCAAAATATCCGCCTATGAGGAGCATTATAGGCCTTCTGGGCAGCCGCAAAATATTTTTGCTTACTGCCTTGATGGCACGTGTAATTTTTGAAGCGGAATTTTTAAATTTCACAGACCGCAGGAGCAATTTTATGTCGCCCGAAGTTAACGCTACTACGGAATTAGTTATGGCAAGCAGTATAAAAAATGGATTAGGCGCTATAAAGGAAAGAAAAGTCATCAGGGATGAAAAAATACCCGCTCCGATCATTCCGCCAGCTATCAGTTTCTTTAATTCAGAATCATCATCTATGTTTGTTTTTATGGCAAACAGGTGTTTGTTTATACGGAATTGACATTCATTTTCCCCGTAGAAAAGCCTTAATGCTATATATCGGCACATCTGACGAAGGAATAGATTGATAAAAAATAATGGGATAAAAAGCGCAAAGCCGAGAGGGTTGACTATATTGGCCGGCAGGCAGAAGAAGAACGAAAAGATGATCATTCTTGTCAGATGCGACCAATCAGCCAGTGTTTCATATACTATGGGGGATTTTTCTGTTTCTTGCTTAGTTGCTATTTCCTGTGTGGCTGCTAGATGTGAAGGTATAAGCATAACAGCTTCGGCAGGAGGCCTGAGGCAGTTGTCATTGGCATATGCCGCGGGCATGGTGGCTGACTGGATGATGAGCGCTAGTACCAATACGAGAGAGGTTAACCTTATCATAGCTAAGCCTCTTATGAGAGAACGAACGAGGAGGATCCCCGAACTGCAATCTGGGCGGAGTCGCCCGAACGATGTAGTCGGACGGGACATTTTAAATATACACTACGAAATCAGATAAGTCAAGACAGCCCATTATCGCATAAAAAATAATTTTTATTGACTTATATGGCCGCTGCTTATATAATAAAACCCAATAATAAACAAAAAGGAGAGTGACATGAAAAGATTATTCTTGGTGGTTTTATTTGTTTTTATCGGGGTGGGTATTGCAATCGCTGCGCCCGCAAAAGAACATGTGTTTGAGCTTGGCACTGATATATATTATCATGTATATAAAGAGCCCGATATAATGGAAAACAAGGGTATGATGTACGGCGTAATAGGTTCTTACGCTTATCATAAAGATATTATGTTTAAAGTGGATGGAAGGTTTGCTTACGGCCCCGTAGATTATTCCTCTACCTTAACAGGAACCATGGACAAAGTAGATGATTATGTTATAGAAACAAGAGGTTTATTGGGATATGACTATAAAGCCGACGATACCTTTACCATTACGCCTTATATAGGATTTGGCTACAGATATTTAAATGATGATTCTTCCGATAAAACCACTTCTACCGGCGCCCTTGGATATGAAAGAGAATCCAATTATTATTACAGCCCCGTCGGATTAGAACTGGCGAAAAGATTGGACGGCGGCTGGTCCATAGGCGCGATTTTTGAATATGATATATTTTGGCAGGGCCAGCAAAAGAGCAAATTAAGCGGCGCTGTTGCCTCCTTCAGTGATATTAAAAATGATCAGGACGAAGGTTACGGAGTAAGGGGCTCTGTAAAAATAGCAAAAGAAACAGAAAAATTAAATATTATTCTTGAGCCCTTTGTAAGATACTGGAATGTAAAACAGTCAAAGTCCAGTGACCTTACATACAATGGGGTTATTATCGGATACGGATATGAACCGAAAAATAACACCACTGAATACGGCGCTGATTTATCAGTCCAGTTTTAAAAAAGAGAGAAAAGAAAAGTTTTTTAAAAAAAATCTTGACAAAAAAGACTTTTCTGATATAATTAACTCTCCATTTATAAATAATACATACAGGGTATATAATATTAATCGTCCTTAGTTTGAAGGATTACTCTTACCTCGACTGGCCCATGTAGCTCAGTTGGTAGAGCACGTCCTTGGTAAGGACGAGGTCACCAGTTCAAACCTGGTCATGGGCTCCAAAAAAATAATATTCGGAAGCTGCAAGATAGAGTTTTTTTGCTTTTTTAAGCTTTATTATAAGCCTGCTCTTGCGGCAGACAAGGAGGGTGAAAATGGCAAAGGAAAAATTTGTAAGGACTAAGCCGCACGTAAACATAGGAACCATAGGCCACGTAGATCATGGTAAGA
>JAFGKX010000160.1 GCA_016928375.1 Candidatus Omnitrophota bacterium
CGGATTGACTGTGCTTTTGACCGAGAATCATCAGTTGCCGTTATGCGCCATATCTATTTCTGTAAAAGGCGGGCTGCGCAGTGAGAGCAGCGAAGATAACGGAATATCGAACTTTACCGCAGGGGCAATGCTAAGAGGCACAGGCAGATACAAAAAAGATGAAATCGTAAGTATAATAGAATCGTTGGGCGCGCAAATATCTCCTTACAGCGGAAACAATAGTTTTGGTTTTTCCGCAAATTTTATGAAAGCCAATTTCAAGGACGTGTCTGACCTGCTTGCTGAGATCCTACTTAATCCGTCTTTTCCGGAAGAAGAAGTATCTATGTTAAAAAATGATACACTGGCAGCCATAGGTTTAATTAAGGACGACATATTTCAGTATGCAAACATATCTTTAAGAAAAAATCTGTTTAAAGACCATCCATATGGTTTTACTGCGCAGGGTACGGAAGCGTCCGTTTCCGGAATTACAAAAGACAAATTAGCGCAATTTCATAAAAAATACTGCGTTGCAAAAAACATTGTAATATCCATATGGGGCGATATAAACACAAAAGATGCCCTGGACAATATTAAGAACAATTTTAAAAACATGGCCGAAGGCGAACTATATAAACCGCCGGTCATCTCTATAGAGCCCCTTAGCATGCGGTCGCAGATAATCGAACCTATGCAGAGGAATCAATCGGTTGTGATGATAGGTTATAGGAGCGTTAGTTTATACGACAAAGACCGCTATCCCCTGGAAGCGCTCTCGTCTCTTTTTTCTGATGGCGGAGGCAGGCTTTATTCCAGTATACGCCAAAAAGAGGCCCTTGCTTATACGCTGGGTACTTTCGGAATGGTCGGGCTTGACACGGGCTCGTTTATGTTTTATGCGGCGACAACGCCAAATAACGCTTATCATGTAAAAGATGCCATAATGTCGGAAATCAAGAAAGTATACGACGGAGAAATCACTGACGAAGAAATAAATGCCGCGAAGAAAATATTGATAACAAATCATCAGATTAAACTGCAAAGCAACCTGGGCCTGGCAGGCCAGACTGCTCTGGACGAATTATACGGATTGGGGTATAATAACTATTTGAGTTATCCCGACAGGGTAAATGCTGTTTCAAAAAAAGATATAGTTGCTGCCGCAAGGAAATATTTCAAAACAAACGGTTGCGTAATAGTGATTACTATGCCGGAGAATAAATAATACAATGCAGGCAAAAAATTATTTTACCGATTCGGAAAGCAAATATTGCGTTTATAAAAATGCAAAAGCGGTTATTATACCGGTTCCGTATGAAAAGACCACCACTTATATAAAGGGTACGAAAAATGCGCCTCGGGCAATCATAGACGCATCCAAAAAACTGGAGTTATACGATGAGGAGCTTGATGCGGTTACGGCAAATATCGGCATAGCGACACTAAATCCGCTCAAGGCCTGTCAAATAGCGCAGGTAATGTTAAACGAGGTAAAGGCCAGATGCCTTTCTGTTTTGAATGACGGTAAATTTCCCGTGCTTATAGGCGGTGAACATTCGGTATCCTTAGGATTTCTTTTGGCGCTTAAGGAAAAATATCCGGATGTTTCGGTGCTGCATCTTGATGCGCACGCAGATATGAGAGATGAATATAAGGGTTCCAGGCATAATCATGGCTGCATCATGGCAAGAATCAGAGAGCATTCAAGCGCCGTATCTGTAGGTATAAGGAGCCTGAGCGTTGAAGAAGCGAAAATTATAAAGAAAAATAATTACAAAATATTCTGGGCAAAAGACAAAACCGATATCGGCATATGGGCAAAAGACATACTTGCCGCCCTGGGAAAAAATGTTTACATAACGCTGGATGCGGATGTGCTTGACCCATCAGTGCTTCCGTCGGTAGGTACGCCGGAACCGGACGGGCTCTCCTGGAACGAGGTGCTTAAGATAGTAAAGGCCGTATTTAAGAAAAAAAATGTCGTTGGGTTTGATGTAATGGAGTTATGTCCGTCGCCTTTTAATAAAGGCAGTGATTTCATAACGGCAAAGTTGATTTATAAAATGCTGGGGTATAAATTTTTTATAACATCAGGAGGTATTTAACATAAGATGACACCGACAAAAATATTTTTTACAAAAGGAGTTGGGGTGCATAAGGACAGAATAGCATCTTTCGAGGCAGCGTTAAAAGATGCCGGGATAGAAAGATGCAACCTTGTATGCGTCTCCAGCATATTTCCCCCTAATTGCAAAATAATAAGCAGAGAAGAAGGCATAAAGCTTCTTAAGCCCGGGCAGATTACTTATGTCGTGCTTGCGCGCAATGAAACCGCAGAGCCAAACAGGCTGATCTCCGCCGCGATAGGATTTGCCAAGACAAGCGACAGCAACTTATATGGTTATCTTTCAGAGCATCACGCTTATGGCGAGGTGGCGAAGAAATCCGGTGAATACGCCGAAGACCTGGCAGCTACGATGCTAGCTACTACCTTGGGCCTGCAGTTTAATCTTGATACTGCATGGGATGACAGGAAGCAGGAATATATCGCCAGCGGGTATATAACAAGAACTTCGCATGTATGTCAGTCCTCGGAAGGAAATAAAGACGGGCTATGGACTACGGTTATCGCTGCTGCTGTATTTTTGGAATGAAAAAGGAGCTGTTTCATGAAGCGCTCGCCATATGTAGCAGGCCAGTTCTATTCTGCAAGTGAAAACTCTTTGAAACAGGAGATTGGGCATTTATTTGCCAATGCCGCGAAGGTTAAAAAACAAGAAGTAAAAGCAGTGGTGTCTCCTCACGCCGGATATATGTATTCGGGCCAGGTAGCGGCGGATGTATTTTCTTTGATAAATGTGCCTGACACCATAATAATAATAGGCCCTAATCATACGGGCTTAGGGCCTGCGTTTTCTGTTTTTAAACAAGGCCTGTGGCACACGCCGCTCGGTGATGTTGAGATAGATGAGGAATTAGCTGCGCTTATTATGAAAAAATGCCCCTTGCTTCAGGAGGATATAAAGGCTCATGCCTATGAACACTCGGTAGAGGTGCAGATTCCATTTATGCAGTATCTCAGGCAGGATTTTAAGATAGTGCCTATGGTTCTTTCCCGGTATAACCTGCCCGCTTATCGCGAGCTGGGAAAGGCTATTGCATCGGCAATAAAAGAATTAAAACGCAATGCGCTTATAGTAGCAAGCAGTGACATGACGCATCATGAAGAGCGGATCCACGCTGAAAAAAAAGATAAAATAGCGATCGAGGAAATTTTAAAATTAAACGAAGAGATGCTGGTGGAAAAGGTTGAAAACCTTGATATTAGTATGTGTGGCTATATCCCCACGGCAGTAACTATAGTAGCGGCGAAGGAGCTGGGAGCAAAACAGGCAGTGCTTGCAAAATACCTGACAAGCGGCGATGTAACCGGAGACTATGATTCCGTAGTAGGTTACGCAGGCTTGATCATAAAATGAATCCCGCACCTTTAACAAATTCAAATATAAAAAAAAGATGCGGGAATAATTAAAAGGTGCGGGATGGATATAACCGAAAATAAAATAGCCTTAGTGTTGGGCGGAGGCTCGGCAAGAGGCCTGGCGCATATAGGCGTGTTAAAAGTGCTGCATAATGCCAAAATACCAATAGATTTTATAGTCGGTACCAGCATAGGCGCGTTGGTAGGCGCTACTTATGCGCTCGGCATCCCATTTGATAAAATAGAAGAGATTGCCCTCAGGATTAAGTTGTGGCACCTTACGGATTTTGTGATATCGAAAATCGGATTTTTTGAGGGAAGAAACCTGGAGCGCATCATTGACGAGGCAGTCGAAAGCAAAGATTTCAAGGACCTGAAAATACCGTTAGCAGTAGTCACTACGGATATAGAAACAGGCCAGCGCGTCACACTTACTTCCGGAAGCCTGACAGAGGCAATAAGGGCAAGCTGTTCTCTGCCGGGAATATTTGTGCCAAAGAGGATAAACGGCCGTATGCTTGTAGACGGCGGCCTGACGGACTCAGTACCGGTTAAAGTTGCCCAGCAGATGGGGGCAATTTTTGTGATAAGCTCCGATGTTGGTTTTTGCGTTAAAAAAGAAAAGATCACCAATATATTACAGATGATATCCCAGGCAATACAAATAGCAGGGAATGAACTTAATAAACTTCAATCCCGCCAGGCTGATGTTACCATAACGCCGGTTTTGTCAAGCGAGGTCGACCAGACAACATTTGACAGGACGGCATATGTTATAAAACAAGGCGAAGAAGCGGCAAAAGCCGCGCTGCCTTTATTGCAGAGCCGGTTAAAAGAAACAGGTTTATTTTATGAAAGAGGCCAACTATGATGGTCGCAATAGTCATATTATCGGTTGTTCTGATAGCTTTGCTGATAGCTATATTAAAGTTATCGGCAGAAAAAACCAGAGAACAGATACCCAAAGAAGCGATTAACGCAATTTCGGATCTTGGGGCTTTAAAAGTGCAGATGGCTTCCCTGAATCAGGTTATGCAGGAAATGAAAGGCCTGGTGTATACCGATTCAAAGGCGCAGGACCGCCTGCAGCAGCATATCGAGCAAACTTTAAAGAGTATTGAAAATATAAGACAGTCGCATGATGATTTCAAACAAAGAGAGACAGAGAACAGAGAATCATTAAAAAGGCTGGAGGCAGTTATAGCAGGGACCAAGACCAAGGGTATCGCAGGAGAAAATATCCTGAAGGAGGCGTTGTCTTCTTTTCCGCCCAAGATGGTGCAGACAAATGTCAGGATTAAGGGAAAAGAAGTTGAGTTTGGGCTCGTGCTTATGAATAGTAAAATAATGCCCATAGATTCGAAATGGACATCCACAGATCTTTTAGAAGAGCTCTCAAGGACGGACGACACTCTAAGGCGCGAAAGAATTACGGATCAGGTGCAAAAAATAGTGGAAAGAAGGGTGCGGGAGGTCAGCCAATATATAGATCCCGAGGCAACAACTCCGTGGGCTATTGCGGCAATACCTGATTCCGCATATTTGGTATGCAAAGGCGCCCATTTTGATGCTTACAAGCAAAATGTAATATTGATATCATATAGCATGATGATACCTTATCTTCTTATGGTTTTTAGTTTACATCTGCAGTACAGCAGTTCTATCGATGCGGATAACTTGACTCATTATATACTGGATGTAAAAAGGCATCTTGATAAGATGTCGGAGATACTGGAGAACCACGTCTATAAAGGTGTTAAGATGATAAGTAATGCCGCAGACGATTACCGGCAGATAATAGGGTCTATAAAAGGTTCTATATCCGCTCTGGAGACACAGGGCCGCCTCGAAAACAAGGCAGATAAAAAAGTGACGCATATAGGATGAAAAATAAAATATATTTTTTCCTGAGAATATTTATCAGCATCTCGCTGGTATGTTTTCTGGTGTGGATGATGCGCGATAACCTGGGCCAAATAGCTGCTACGATAAAAAATGCAAATATGGTTCTTGTTGCCGCAGCTTTCCTTATATATATAGCAGCTGTTATTACCATGGCTATGAGGCTGAAGAAGGTTTTGGCAGTGCAAGGGCTTAAACTTTC
>JAFGKX010000161.1 GCA_016928375.1 Candidatus Omnitrophota bacterium
AAAATGAGGTATTATAGCATGCCTACAATAGGACATTCTTATTTTGGTATAATAGGACATTATCATTTTGGGATCACAGGGAAAAATCCTAAAAATTTTTATTTAGCTTTTATGGCCAATACTTTGACTAAATCAGCCGCGTCTTCTATTTTATCCGTGATGCCTTCCAGGTACTCGGCCAGCTGATAGCATATTAAAAGCGCAGCGGGCTTAAGGTCTGCCTTGACAATAGTTTCTATCAAAAGCCTTTTCTGGTCATCCGCATCGTGTTCTATGTGGTCGACGATTTCGCAGTCAGAGAGCGCTTTTTTCAAGTCATTTTTAGCGAGCGCCTGAATACCTTCTTTGAGCTTTGTTATAGAATTGACTATCAAGCTTGTCGCGGAAGACATGTTTGAAAGAATATTCTGCGGAAGTTTCTGATCTATAAATTCCAGAAGCCTTGCTGCGCCATTTGTCCAGTCCGCGATTCTGTCTAAAGACTTCACGAAATGCATGAGGTCTTCCCTGTCGGGCGGGACTAAAAGCCCTTTAGAAAGTTCGTCGACCATTTTCGTCCTTAACTGGTCTGCCCTATGCTCACTTTCTCTTACGTTTTCTATGGCGGTACGCATTACGGATAAATCGCCGCCTGTAAATGCCTTGATGGCGTCAGCAAAATAAGTAACGGTTTGATAAGTCTCCTGCACGTGTTTCTGGGCATCCTGCATTATCGACTGTTCCTCTGCCATTCCTAACCATCCTAAAATATTTCTTATTTCTTTCATTTTTTCCTCCCTGCCTGCCGGCAGGCAGGCAAAATATACGAAGCAAATTTTGTCCCGAGCGCTACTAAGATACGAGCAAGTGCGAGTATCTAATACTAGCGAGGGACTACATCTACATTTTTACAAAAAACATAATACCCTTAAGGACGATGAAGCTTATCACGCCTGAAATAAAAGGCGTGGCAAGCCAGCATAAAATAATATCTTTCATGATTTTTATGTTTAAAAAATGCGCGCCCTTTACAAGCCCGACGCCGAATATGGCGCCTACTATGGAGTGGCTTGTGGAAACCGGTATGCCGAACATCGTGTAAATATGCACATTTACTGCGCTGGCAAGCTGCGCTGAAAAAGCCATAAGAGGAAGAAGGTTTGTTATTTCAGAACCTACCGTCTCGATGACCTTATAGCCCCATGTCATTATTCCTATAACTATGGCCAACGCGCCCAAAGATATGCTTATATTAGCAGAAAATATTCCCGCGCCGACCATAACACCGGTAGCATTTGCCACATCGTTTGCGCCCCAGGTATAGGCCACATAACAACCGCTTATGACTACCAGCGCTATTAAAACATTTCTGACATATCTGCGCGGAACGATCCGGTAAAAAATATTTTTAAATATAAAATACAATATAAATCCGAAAAAAGCAGCCCCCAGCGGGGTCAGAATCCAGCAGGTGAATATATCCGCAAGCAACTTGATTTTTACCGGCGCATGAATGGCAAATCCCGCGCCTGCTACAGCGCCTACTATGGAATGGCTTGTTGATATGGGCATCTTCCAGTATGTCGCAATTACAACCCATGCGCACGCTGCAAAGCAGGATACAAGCGCAACATATAAAGCCAGGTCCTTATCAAGCTGGTCCATGGGAACAATGCCTTTGCCTATGGTCTTGGCTACATGCGAGCCTTGTAAAATAGCACCGATAAATCCACAGACCGCTATTAAGACTATTGCCTGCTTTAATGTTAAAACCTTACAGCCTACGGCAGTTCCGAGAGAGTTTGCTGCATCGTTGGCGCCGATAGACCAGCCTACCGCAAGACCCATTAAAATTGTGAGTGATATTAATAAAAAATGCATTAGATTCTTTGTGAAGTTTCGGCTATTGTATAGTACCCCGAAAATATTGTCAAGAATTATAACAACTTAAAAATACCCAATACCCCAAAAGCTATAAACATGCCGGCAGAAATCCATTTTGTAATGGGCCCGAAACGGGGCTTTTTGTTTATTTTATCTTTTTCGCGCCTTGTGTCATAAAATATCCATAAACCAAATATTATAAAAAAAGCAGATGCTGCAAAGGAAATTATATTAACAGGTATTATGCTTGTAACGGCCTTACCAAGCACAACAGCTATAAAATTGGTGATCAATGCAGCAATAAAAACCGCTGTAAGGACGTGGATTATTTTGTATCTTGCGGCAAAGCTCATTACAAGAAGCTGTGTTTTATCCGCCATTTCAGCTAAAAATACAAAAAATAAAGATGCGATAAATGCCGTCATGTTATATTATTTTCGGTGGTTTTTAAAATACTGCCAGTACAGCCAGCCCAACACGCGCACGGCCCTATAATACGCTGCTGCAAAACGAAAATTATCTTTTTTCAGGATACAATAAAATTCTCTGTCAGCATCTATACGTTTTATGGGCGGTTTTATATCTTTGTTGAATTGATACAGCACATCATGAATCAAAGAAGCGTAATATGTCTTGCTTTGGCCGGTGTTAAAATTCAGGACAGCTTCAGGCGTACCGAAATAAATATCTTTTATCTTTATTTTGGGGCTGCAGCCGTCCCAGGCATAACCCTGCCTATTGGTACCTTTTACGATTATTGTTCCGTCTGCCTCTAATTTTACCCATTCATTTTCCAGCGCGCGATTTTTTATGGCAGTTTTATACACATAATCTTTTTTTATGCAATATATGTGTACTCCCATACTCGCGCATTCCTTAACGGTAATTGCAAAATTGTAACGGCAGCGGGAAATCTATGCTTCTTAGGTGCGTTATTACTGTCTGCAGGTCGTCTTTTTTCGGGGAAAACACTCTCACCTTTTCAGCTTCTATCTGCGGCTGAACTTTAAGCCTTAGGTCTTTTATAATAGCGACGAGTTCTTTTGCCTTTTCTTTGGGTATGCCGCATGCTATATCAATAGTCTGGATTAAATTTCCTTCGAATGTTTTTTGCGGCTCTTTGAAGCTAACGGCTTTTAAAGGAATTTTCCGGGCAGTCAGCCTGCCGGATAAAATATCTTTTAAGGCTTTGATTTTAAAATCATCGGAAGCAAGAAGGGTTATTTTCTTTTCTTCCCTGCTGTAATCTATGGAAAATTTCGCATTCTTGAAATCGTAACGCTGCGACGCTTCTTTTTTCGCCTGATTAACCGCATTATCCACTTCCTGTAAATCCACTTCGGAAACAATATCAAAAGAAAAATTAGCCATGTGTCTGTTTTTTTACTCCGCTTTATCTATCGTGATTAGGTTATAATATCCGAGTACTTTTACTTTTGCCTTGGATTTTGAAACAAGCCAGTCGTGATATTTTTTCATAAAGGTAGTGTGAGCGCGGCGGGT
>JAFGKX010000017.1 GCA_016928375.1 Candidatus Omnitrophota bacterium
CTGGGGCCATAGGTATTAAAAGGCCTGACTATTGTTACGGGTAATCCAAAGGACCTGAAAAAAGATTCCGATATTTTATCTGCCGCTATTTTCGTGGCGCTGTAAGGAGATTGCCCCTGCAAAGGATGCGCTTCATCTATGGGCGCGTATTTCGCTGTTCCATATACCTCGGAAGTTGATGTTACCAGGATCTTTTCAACATTTTGCGCCATAGCTGCCTGAAGTATATTAAGCGTGCCTTTTACATTCGTATCAACATAGCAATCTGGAGAATTATATGAAAATGGTATGCCTATTAACGCAGCTAAATGAAAAACTACATCCACGTCTTTCATAGCTGCTCTTACGCCGTTTGGGTCGCGAATGTCTCCTGTAAAGATTTCTATTTTTTTTAGTATTGTTTTGTCAAAACTATCCAGCCATCCCCAGGAATTAAATGAATTATACAGAACAAATGCCCGTACATCGCATCCTGCGCTAACAAGGGTTTCAACTAAGTGGCTACCTATAAAACCCTCTGAACCTGTTACCAGCACTTTCTTGTTTTTGATATTCATTTCTTAGCTCCTGTCAATTGGTTTTCATTTGCGTAAGACGGCTTTCTGAAATAATTATTAATATAAATAACAGCTGCTGCTTTATACAGGCCGTGGAGATTGCCTTCTTTCGCGTTATAGCGTTTAAATATATCCGTGATCAGCCCGAATCTTTCATCCGAAAGCTGCGATATCACTTCCCTGGATGTTTTTAATTTATAAGCGCTTATCGGCTTTGCAAAACTATCACTTATCCATTTTAAGATATCGTAATCTGTTTTAAAGACTTTTATTTTCTGTATCTGGCTTATTGTAAATACATCCGCAATCTTAGCGCTGATGAATTGCTTTATACAATCAAGCTCATTTTCTATGTCGCGTTTCTTTTTGGGGTATTTTTTCGAAAGATAGGTATTAGTTATAGCAAAAAAGTAATCCAGATAATCATTAAAATAAACCGATGACGCCCTTATAGTATATTTTTGCATCAGGTTTTCGCCGAGTTCGCCTGTTATAAGTTTATTATAGTTCTCCTCTTTGGAATAAAATCTTTTTAGCTCTTCAGTAGAATCCCATAATTCCGAACACGCTTCATCGGTATATTCTTTAAAATGCTTTGCTGCTTTTGATGGTTTATTTTTTAAATCATCGAAAATGAACTTAAGCCAATCCAGCAAATGCACCTTGCTTTGTTTGACATATTGAAGCAGTTCCCTGTATATATCATTATTTACCAAAAACCTTAATAATCCGTGAAAGCTTCTGAAATATATATAATCATCAATATTATAAGTATTAGTCCCTACCACAACCTGCTCTGTTTCAAAGGTGTATTCATCGTTTATTTTGCCAAAATTCCTTGGAATAAGCCTATAACGTATATCATATTTATATTTATTATGCGCTTCTTCAGTATTAAGCGCAATGCCGTCCAAAAGCATCAATGTAAAAGGATCTATAAAATCAAACCCGCAATCAAGCAGGTCCTTCAAAGTCTGCATATGAGATTGCCTGGTTTCATATGGCAGGCCTGTAATAATCTCGGTTATGGCGGTTTTGCCCTGCTTATGGACCGCTTTGATGTATTTTGAAAGCTCTTCAAAATTCACATTAGCCCTTTTTATGTTTTCCAGGACCTTGGAATCTGTAGACTGCGTAGAGAAACAATGTGTTATACCCTTAAGATGCGCTGTATTTTTGACTATTTTATCGCGATTGCCCTGCCCGAAATTGACGTATAAAAGCGCGGGATAATTAAATTTTTGCTGTAAATCATGAAAAAGGTCTATGATTTTTTTATCTTTTTCATACAAGCCGAAATTCGAATCCGCCACAGTCAGATCAAATATATTTTTTCTTTTAACAAATCCGATTATGTAATTTAATTCCTGCTCAACTCTTTTGAAACTAAAGAAACCTATATTATGCCTGTTCTCCTCGTTGGATGCCCAGCAATACGCGCATCTAAAGGGGCAGCCTCTGGTCGTTTGGATCATGGGTGAAAATTTCCCCTCTTCTAAGAACTTATCAAAAAGCCCCATAAGATAGGGCGACGGAAATACATCAAGGTCTTTTAGCCGTTTCGTAAGTTTACCTATGATAATATTGTTTTTCTTATCAAGATAAACGCAGCCGTCTATTGCTACACCTTTGGATTTTATATTATCTGCACTGCTTTTAATATATTCCTTCAAAAAGTTAGCAAAGCTTATTTCACCGTCATAATGAATAAGAAAATCCACCTGCGGATTTTGTAATAGAAACAGTTTTTGCCTTTTTTCATCAAGCGGAAACGCCGCGCCGCCTAAAACTGTTACGCAATTCGGGTATTTTTCCTTTATTGTTTTCATAACCGTAAGAGTCAGGTTTTTATTCCACACATAACATGATGAGGCAAAAATATCAGGCGGGTTTGATTTAGCTTCATCAAGAAATTCCTGATGATATTTAAAAAGCTTGATATCAAACTCATCATTGTATAAAGATTTTGCGTAAGCAGCTACATATCCGCAGCCAAGAGGCATATAATCAGAAGATAATATCCCTGTATTATATGTAAAATCCGTAAAATAAATCCTTTTTTTCATGCTAATCACCATCGGTTAAATACCGGACAGGCATTGCGCTATTCTTTCAGCGGCCTTTCCGTCATGTTTATAGTTTATTGTGTGTATATTGCTTTTAATGCGCTCCTTAAGATCATTTTTAAATGCTTCGGAACCATTGAGTATTTTTCTTAGGGCATTTTCCAATTCTGCGGCTGAATTTGCTTTTTCACACAAATTGTATTCACCGTAAGGGGTGACTTCGGGCCTGTTGTCAAAATTCATCGTCACAACAGGAACCTCGCATATCATGGCCTCAGCAAGGACCGTAGAATAGAACCCTACGCAAACATCTATTATCTTAAGCAGCTTAGACAGGTTTATACTTCTATCGATAAAAACATTTTCAAGCTGCTCTTTTTTGACGACATCACGCAATACTTCCAAAGTAAAGCTATCAGATGAATGCGGCCTTACAATAAAAAGCATATTGCTGTTATTTCCGGCAACTTTCAATATTTCTTTTAAATGGCGTTTGCCTTCGTAAAGGCTGTAATGGTATTTCGGTATATAGTGCCGCTTGCAAAATTCGCTTAATGCAACCAAAACAATAGCTTTTCCTTCGGGATTAATTTTAGCCTTTAATTCATTTATATCATCGGCTGATTTAATATAATAATCATCGAACCTGGAAGAGCCCGTCAATATAACTGAACCGGGCTTTGCGCCTTTTTTTTCAAACCAGTCTTTTGTAAATTCCCCCCATGCCAAAAATTTATCCGCCGTGATAGGGTAAAAATCGGCGCAAAAGAAATCCTTATTTAAACCGCTACTGCCACCAAGCGATATGCCGTGTTGTATCACGATTGTTTTCACGCCGCTTGATTTGCCACAGGCTATAACGAGCCTCTGTTTATATGCACTGTCGTTTTCTGCAACAATAACATCAGGCATATTTTTTCTTATATAATTCTGACAATTTAATATATCAGGCACTACAACATGAGGTATGTGGTGCGACAAAACATGTGCTATCCGTTCTTTGATAACAGGAAAGAAATTCTTATTCCTGAAAACAAAATAATCCTTTAAACGCTCTTCTGCTTTTTCAATATCGCATGAAAAAATATTTTTATTATTTTTAACGCGGTATCTTTTTAAATCCTCTATTATAGCGTTATTTTTTACAATGGTTGAAAATGTTTTGGGACTGAATTTGTCCTGAAGGTGAACCACGAGAATATTATCGGCAGGTTTAATAGCAGAAAAAGCTGTTTGAACATGATGAAAGCCTTCATAAAAAACTATTTTTTTAAAGCTGCCGCTGCGGCGTAAACTTATATTCTTTCTTGCAGCATTAAAAAGCCAATTGGAGCATGAAAACAATTCCCTGACAACGCCTTTAAGCAATGACAAAAATTCATTTATTATATCCGGCTTGCAGAATTGGGCCTTTATGTATTCTGTTTTTATGCCTGGAGCCAGTAAATTAATTACCCTTTTTATAGTCGGAATATCCGCATAGAAGCGCGCCTTTTCTTTTATGCCGTCAAATACGAGAATCGTATCAGGTTTTTCTTTTACAATAATAGCTTCAATAATTGATAAAATTTTAAGGGTGTCCATGAAATAATATATCATCGTGCGCTCTATAAGAAAGCCCGCTGATATATCATTAAAAACAGTAAAATCCTCTTTTTGGCCTTGTGTTTTATACCATTGGCAGCCATATTCTTGAGCCGAAAACATTATCGAATCATATATACCCGGATATTCATATTCATGAAAATTTTTGCAGTCAAGGCCCTGTTTTTTAAGCCATTCATACGCAAGGTCAGAAAGCGGCATAATCATCGCACCTTGAGTTTTTGCGGCATTTAGTACACTTATGTTGTGCTGCAATAATCCGATATCATCTACAAAAAATATAGATTTATTCATTTGAACCACTTGCGTTATTCTTCTATATCCTTATGAACCCAGTTTCTGCCCTTATTATAAACTTTACCTACCTCATCTTCCAACTTCGGCGAAAGAATACGTAGCAACTCTTTACCCATAATGCGGTATTGTTTGCCGATCTTAGCAGTGCGTATAACGCCTTTTTTAATAAGGCGCATAGTGGTTGAAGGGCTTACCTTCAAGATCTCCTGCACCTGCTGGGTGGTATAGACTTCGTTCGATCTTATTTCCATCGTATCTCCTTTTATGAATTATTTTTGTGTGTCTTTTATAAAGAAAGAATCTATATAAGCGCCTTGCTTAAACATATTCGTCATATTTATCAATATAAAATCGAAAGGTATCATAAAAAATTTAAAAATATTTATGAAAATCTTATTGCCTTTGCTGCTTTTGCTGGGCGCAGGGGCGTTGCTTTGCTTTTCCTTATATTCGCTTGAATCAAAATCATAATCAAGAAGGTTTCTTTTTAATACTATGTTAAGCATTCTTGTAATGGTGAGTTCTTCCAGGGCTGTCTTTATACTTGCGGGTTTAAACCCTGCAGTGGCGCATATAGCGCAGAGCGTAGGTATTGTAAAATAGGTTAAATGTTCAGCTCCTCCGAAATGTCTATGTGCGGTCCCTAACATTTTAATGATAAAACTGTCTATGTTGGGGGTTGATATAAAAATAATACCTTTGTTTTTCAGGATACGGCTGCATTCTGAAAGCGTTTCTTTTGTATTTTCGAAATGTTCTATCACATTATCCATCACAATCAAATCTATGCCTTCATCAGGCAGGTTCCAATCCTTTAAATTCCCGCAAAAAGATTTAGCTCCAATAGAACGGGCATTTTCCACTGCCTGGCTGTTGATATCGACTGCGTAGATATTTTTATAGCCAAGCTGCTTTGCGAATTTCAGATAAAGGCCATTACCGCAGCCAAAATCCAGAATGCTTACTTTGTCTTTATTGTTGGAATATTTATTCAAAAACTTAAAAACAGTTTTTATCCTTGCTACCTTCGGGGAATTTATACGATAATCTACATTGGGTTTTGTAACAAGCTCCTTGGAAATATGAGCATTTTCGATGAGTATGTTAGGCACGTAAATCAATGCGCATTTACTGCATTTTGCAAATTCAAACCCGTCTTTTTCGGATAATACCTTATAAGCAATTGATTCGCATTGCGGGCATTTTCTGGGTTTTAATAAATGTTTAATTGTCATGTGTAAATACGGTTAGATGCTTTCTGTTTTAGTGTTGTACGCGGGATCAGGTAATGTCGGTATAATTATAGCATAAAAACATTATTTGTCAACAATTATCAGCAGTAGTCATTAGATGTCACGCAGTATCATTGATGCATAAGGTAATTTGCTCATATTTAGGGGGTTAGGAGCTGATTTCTGATATATTATACAGGAAATAAGAAAATTTATTGCCTTTTTTATCAACAAAATCATATTTATAAACGCATTTAGCTTTACGAGCTATTGTTTCAAGCCAGGGGTAAGAAAGCTTGTCTTTTAAATACAGCACATAATGTATACCGTATTTATGCGAAAGCTCTTTTAAGAATTGCTCTGCATTCAAGGTTGTATCGGGTATTTTTTCCTCATCAACCAGGTTTCTGAAATGCACAAAAGGCCTGTGTATATAATATGACCTTACCTCTCCTATCATTAAAATCTTGGAATCAACAGGCAGATTATCATTAACATACGATGATACCGCGTAAGTCCTTTCTGTCCTTAGCAGGTAATACTGTTTTGTTTCCATCCCAAGGCCTACTTTTAATTTATCTGCATTGGAAACAGCAAGGTAAGCAATATTAAACGCGCAGCATAATATGAAAACGATCTTTACAACTTTTGAATAGAAATCCTTAGAATCAAAAATACGGCATATTCCGCAACCTATCAATATCGACAATGGCAAAAGTGCCGCAAATACTGGCCTTGCGGTGTAGGGAACGATCAAAAACCATGTAGCTGTATATACAAAAATGAAAGTAGCTAAGGCGCTGAATATTTTTTTGCTTTTATACGCTAAAGCAGCAAGCGGAGCAAATAAAAGATAAATAATACCGATATTTTCGCTTCCGAATTTTTCAACATGCATGGTAATATCCCACGGCATTCTTAAAAAATTTATTATTGAGAATGCGCTACCTATATTCTTGTCTATGGCCCTCTCCCAGCCATATCCATGAAAAAATCTGGCAAATAAGGGATACACAGGGTTTCCTTTTACTGCATATGCCCTGATATACCAGGCGCAGGAAAATAAAATCATAAAAATAACGAATATAAAAACACCTTTTAGCACGGGCTTCTTTTCTTTTGCCAATATAAAATAATATAAAAAAACCGCTGCAAGAGCTGGAAAAATAAGAACAGCGTTATATTTTACACTTAGAACCAGCCCGCAAAGTATGCCGCTTATGACAGCCCACTTCACATAATTCGTATTAAAATAATTGATCATGGCGAACAACGCAGCAACAGTATAAATAGCAAGCGCTACATCGACATAGTTCGTGGTAAATTGGTTAGAAATCGCCGGGGTAAGCAAAAAAATTAAAGCGGCATAAAGCGCTGTTTTTGCTGTAAAGAATTTTTTCGAAAAAACATATATCAAAAAAATTCCGATTAAATCAAAGGACCATGATATTAATTTAGCCAGAATATCGCTCTTTATGACAAAACCAAAAAGAAACAGCATTTCCATAAGATACGGCCATAAAGATTCCCTCGTATATGGAATATGAAAAACTTTATGGCTTTCACTAAAGATCCTTACATGCACTAATCTATAGGCAAGACTATCATTAGATGTCGGCGGGCTTAATGCAGCTATAAAGGTCAATAACAATGCAGTCAATATAAAAAACAATATTGTTTTTTCGTAAAATGATGCTTTTTTGATAGTAAACTTGCGTATAGCTTGAAGTATTTTATTTAATAAATCCGTAATTTGCTTTACCGAGATCAATGCCAAGGACAATAACAGCAATATAATATATTGTTTATACACAAGGCCGAGTAGCCCGAGGAAAAATATAAAATATGCTGTTATGCCTAAACCTATAAGCAAATAAAAAACCGTATCTTCTTCGAAGATATCGGTTTTAAATTTTGCTGCTTTAAATAAAAAAGCAGCAAACGAGGCGCTTATTAAAAATAACAAAATCAGGATAATAAAATCCATAAAATCATTCCTTAAGCAGCTTGATTACGCTATCTGCGGTGTCGTATCCTATACGCATGGCAACGTGGGAATTTATATAATTAAAACCGCCCTGGCGGCCGACACTCTTAAGATTGGGTATACTGCGTATAAAATCATAAATAATGTTTAGATTGTCTTTATAATCTAACACATACATAGGATATGCGTGCTCCAGGCGGTATACATGGCATTCCAAAACATCACTCTTATTGATAAGGTTTTCTCTGATAAGCTCATCCAGCACGATATTTTTTGCTTTCTCATCATCTGCCCAATACGCGTCTTTTTTATCGCAGCATATTTCCGCAATCAAAATGGTGCTGTTGGGCACAGAAATATCCACACCGAAGTAACCAATATCAGTTATCCTGTTAAATGACAATTCCCGAAAATACATAAATGATGCCGGTAAAACGCGTGGCCTGGCTACCAGCACACCAACAAACACCAATGCCCTGTATTTAAGGCCATCAGCTGCCTTAATAACATGTTCAGGTGCTTTCGGAGAAAGCATATCAACCATCTGATTGATTGGAATCGTGGAAATAATTGCATCCGCTTCTTCTCTATAATCCTTCCCATCCTTATTATATGTAACTGATTTAATGCGCCCGTTTTCATACACTATGTTTTTTACCGTTGCTTCAAAATATATGTTTCCGCCTAATTCCGTAATTTGCTGGGATATCTTATCTGTTATTCCTGAAAATCCTTTTCGTGTGCAATACAGCTCACCTTCCACCTTCTCGACAAAATTATCTGTTTTTATTTTTTTATGGGTTTTAATTTTTATTTTCGAGGTTATTACTTCCAGGAATTTCAATATATCCAGTTTCGGAATACGTTGATGAGCAAAATCCGCAGAAAAATATTTTGGCTCAATACCCCATACGTGTTCTATGTAATTTTTAAAAAATAAATTATACAATACCTTGCCATAGCTTCTGATAAGGACGGTTTCGGCGTTTTCCTGCTTTGGTTTTATTATAATGCCGATCAGTGAGTAATATAAAAAGCTGAATCCTGCGGCTATGACCGTGGCTATGTCTAATTTTGAAAAAATGTCTTTTATGGTAAGCGGAAAATCGAAATACTCTCCCAGGAATTTTATCTTTATGGTTCTTTCAAACGGCGCAAGCTCGTCTTTTAGTATGCTTTTTATATCATGCAATATCTCAGGGTCAGACGAATGAAACACATGCGGTCCATATTCAAAGATATTTTTACTTATCACTACACCGCCACCGATTCCGCCGGGCCTTGGATTCTTTTCTATTAAGGTAACATCAAATCCCGCTTTCGCAAGGCGCCATCCTGCACTTAAGCCTGTGCAGCCTGCGCCGAATATCAAAATTCTATTTTTTTTCATTCAATAAACCTTTTAACAATACTGTTTTCCGAAATTTTTGATTTCCGAAATAACTTTTTCAACATCCGCTGCACTTAAATTCGGATGCAGGGGAATGTTAAGGGCAGTTTCATTAAGCTTTTCACAATTCCTGAGACAGGTGTCTGTTTTATATATCTTATTAAGATGAAGCGGGTGATACCTTACGCTTGTATATATGCCCTGAGCATAAAGATACCGCGCCAATGCATCCCTTTTATCGTTATTAAGCCTTATAAAATAGGTAAAATACGAATGCTGCTCATTTTTATCAGGGCCTTTCGGAATATTCAGCCATGAAACTTTTGAAAATGCCTTATCGTATTTTTCCCATATCCTTTTACGATAATCCTGAAATTCATCCAATTTTTTAAGCTGTCCTATGCCTATTGATGCACAGATATCATTAGGGATGACCTTCGGAAAAAAATCCACTATATTATGTTCCCACCACCTGCCGGTATTTTTCGATGTATCGAATCCTGATTTTGCTATGCCGCAATAACGTATGGATCTGGCGTATTTTACAAAATCATCACGCCTGGATACTACGCCGCCGCCGTCAGCTGTTGTCAGATTTTTTACAGCATCAAAGCTGTAAATACCGATATCTCCTATTGTACCGCAATATTTTTCATTGATTTTTGAATCAACTGCATGTGCTGCATCCTCTATCACAGGGAATCCTAAATCCATTATATCCTGCATACCCACGGGCTTGCCCGCATAGTGCACGATCATTATTGCTTTTGTTTTACTGGTAATAAGCGGCTCTATGTGTTTTCTTGAGATATTACAGGTATCAAGGTCTACATCACAAAAAACCGGCTTAAGGCCATTTAATACTATCGCGTGAGCGCACGAAACCCAGGTGTATGAAGGTAGTATGACTTCACTCCCTTGGGGCAGATTAAAAAGCTTTACAGCTAAAAGCAGCGCATTTGAGCCGCTGTTTACCATAACGAAGTCATTGATGCGCAATCTTTTCGCCATCATGCTTTCAAAATCAGCGCACTTTTTTCCTATGCCAAGCCACTGCTGTTCGATGCTTGATTGTATTTCTTGCATTTCTTCGCACCCGACTTTCGAGCCAAAAAGTGAAATCATCATTAACTCCTTTTTGCGCATGTGCACCCCTGCCACACCATAAAATGCGCGTCTTTAAAATTTCCTGTTTTTTTAAAACAATTCTTTTTATACCACAATACAGCTACTTTATTTGATTTAAGCACCTTGACATAGACTTTGCCTATGTTTTTAAACCTAATTTTAATAAATCCAAACAATAAGTTAAGCGCCTCTGTCATAAGGCCTTTGCGCGCCAAACCATTATGTGCTAATATCACATTGTATATATCCGCGCCATCACTTCTTTTTCTAAAACCTATGCATCCTATCTCGGTATTTTTATATTTTATGATAAACATAAAATTGTTTTTATCACTGAAATAATCTTTCATCCATTTTATTTGCTGGGCCTTTTTTATGATATTTTTATGGAAAAAATATTTACTGTTTTTATTCTTCCACCTTCTTAGCTTTTCCGAATCTTTCATTTTAGCAGAACGAAGCATGATGCAGGATCCGTTGTCATTTGAGCGTATTGTTATGTTTTCTTTCATTTTAATAAGTATATGCTGTATACACCCTCTTGTTTATCGGCCAGTTTATAATTTTTTACGATATATTGCTTAAAATCCGGGCTTTTATCAAAGAACGCGTCACAAACCGACACAAAACACTTCGCGCCTTCGGCTTTCATTTTTTCAAGCAGTTTTATGGCAGCTTCTGTTTTTGCGGGATCATTTCCGGGTAAAGTAAAGCTCCAACCTTTTCTCTGGGCATAATAGAGAGTCGCGTGCCCGTCAGGCAGGGTTGTAACCAGCAAAGTATCTTTATCAGGAAACATCTTATCTATTGTCCTGGCCAGCTCAGGTATGTGCCTATATCCCTTTGGGACAATGTAGGCATATAGCGCATATCTTAAGACCGATGCAGCGCACAATAATCCTATAATCAAAACTATGGCTGAATATTTTTTTAAAAACACTTTATGCTCCCATATCTTATTTATACTTAACGCGATAAAAATAGCTGCAACAGGCAGCAAAGGTACGTGATAATACGGCTGATACATTATATGCGTATTAAATGCGATATAATAAAGAATAACTGCGCTAAGCCATGCCAATAAAAACCGAATTTTGTCTTTGTTTATTTTTACGAACAGCCCTGCGATAAAAAGAATAAATCCAAAAACTGACAAAGCCCATGTATTAATTATCATAAATGTATTTTTGTAATAACCTAAATCCCATAAAAGCTTAAGCAAAAACCAATTATCCGGCTTAAAATTATAAAATTCTTCAGCAGAAATTGTCGTATGAACGCTTTTGCCATGCAGGAGCCACAGGCCAATAGGTACAATACCGATAAAAATATATACCCAGCTTGAGGGCTTAAGAATAAATTTATTATTATCTTTACGATACATCAGGTAAACCAACGATATTAACATATAAAAAGACTGCGGTTTTACAAGCAGAGAGCATGCTAAAAACAAGGATGATAAATAAAAAGCTGCTTTAATCTCAGGCGCTTCGGCATATTTAAGCATAAAAAACAATGCGCCTAATGAAAAAAACAATGTAACGAAATCAGGCATAACTGTCCTGGAATATATAACGCTTAGGGGAAAAATAGTAAAAACAAATAAAGAAATCAATGCTATTTTTTCATTGAATAATCTTTTCACTATTTTATATAAGAATAAACACGTTCCTATAAAAAATGCTATCACAACCGCTCTTGCTGCCCATTCATGCACCCCGCCTAAAATTTTATAAAAAAACGCGATTATTGCGTTTAAAAAAGGGAACTCTAATACCAGGTATCCCGGGCCAGGGCCTAAAAAATCAGCGGAAGGATAAAAAATATTAAAATGCTGTAGGAAAAGATTTCTAGCAACCATTGCGGTCCTTATCTGCCTTGTCGCTGTCCCTTCAAGTAAAGGCATGGTAATATTAATCATACGGACAACTACAGAAAATAGCAATATCATCCACAATGCTTTTTCTTCTTTTATTTTTTGTATAATTGTCTTCATATTATCCTAATTTGCCCAATAATGCCCTGGCAAGTATTCTATCAACGGGAAATTGATATATATTCTTAGTAAACCTTAATCTTGCGATAGGCCTGTACATCCTCGCCAAGATTTTAAATAATGTTGAATTTATTTTATATTCGCTGTTTTTATTGATGAAAGAAGCTGTGAATTCAAAATTCCTTAGCATTTTTATTCTTTTTTTATCAAGCCATGGGTAACGTAAATACGCTGCCTGATAATCTATTTTAGCCCATTCTTCCAAAGTCTTAGGCTCTTTAAACCCATGTTCAATGGCAATATCATAAAGTTTAGTCCCAGGATAAGCGCAATATATGAAAAATAAAGGCAATATATTCGGATTATCCTTATATAGCTTCATAAAAAAATCTGTTGTTTGTAACAACTCGTTTTCTGTTTCAGTGGGAATTCCCATTATAAACGTATATTTCGTTTTATTGAAATGCTTAGCCAGCCTTTTATTTATCTCCATAACCTCAGAGAGGCGCACATCTTTGGAGATTAATTCAAGTATTCTACCTGAACCTGATTCTATACCCACATCGATGTTTACGCATCCGGCCCTGGCTGTCTTCTCAAGCAGGTTATCGGACATACGTTTTAAGGTATCAGCTCTGGCCCCAAGCAACCCCCATGTAAATTTAATGTTTTCTTTAAGTATAGCATCAACTATCTGTTCAAACCTGTTAAGATTTGCGCAGAAATTATCATCCTGGAAAAATACGCTTTTTACCCCGAAATCATTCACTGCCCTTTTTATAAGGCCTATCGTCCTTTGAGCAGACATACTTCTCCAGGTGTTCTTATAATATACTGTATTATAGCAAAAAGCGCATTTATAGGGGCACCCTCTTGATGTCATAAGAGTTATGCTTTTGCCTTCTTTTATATTGAACCCATAATAATTATCAAGGTTGACAAGCTCGTATGGATAATCGCAAAGCTCATCGAGATTATTTATAAGCTCTCTTTCCTCTGTTGTTTTTATTTCATTATTTTCATTATAATAGATACCTTTAATTTTATCTAATCCGCTTTTTGACTCAACTGCTTTTATAATCTCTAGAAATGCGTATTCACCCTCTCCTTTTACCACAATATCAATATATTGATTCTGAATGGTTTGCTCAGATAATAAGGAAGCATGCACGCCGCCCCATACAAGAGGCACATCAGAATTTTCTTTTATAAATCTACTGACTTCCAGAGCATATTTTATTTGTGGCCCTGTCATAGAAGTTACGCCTGCCAGAATAGCGCCTTTTAATTCTTTTTTTAATGTCTCTTTCCATTTCTTGTCTATGCGCTGGTCGATGATTTTTACATCATATCCTTCCTTGTGCGGCAAAGCAGCTATGGCTAGCAAAGAATCAGGGGGTCTTGCGCCTAAGAAATCCCATTCGCCTGTTTTAGGCTGTATAAGTACTATCTTTTTGCTCATTTATCCTTTTTTAAACAATTTTGCAAATAACGACCAGAAAAACCAATAAAAGTAATTTTTAGCGGCATTTGTAATACGAAATTTACTTTCCCCTGCTTCTCTTTTTTTCCATGTAGTGGGTACTTCAGCGATCCTAAAACCCGCTATAAAAGCCTTTACTGTGATTTCCAAAGCAGAAGCAAACCCAGCTTCCTCTATGTTTATTTTATCAAGCGCTTCTTTTCTATACATTTTAAACGCATTGCTTGAATCGTGGGTCGGAATACCTATAAAATAATAAAGTGCAAGCCCTACGCTCTTTGAAAAAAATCCCTGGGTCGGCCTTCCAAGCCTCTTGCCGCCTGTCATATATCTTGATGCGCATACAACCTCATATCCATCAATTATCTTTTCATACATTTTGTTGATTGTATCAGGCTCATCACAGGCATCAGCCATCACAGCAGCTATTGCGCCCTCTTTTACACACTCAAATCCGGCCTTAAGCGCGTTTGTTATTCCAGGGAGATTATTATTGTCTATTAATTTAATATTTTGATATTTTTTTGCCAGATCAAGCACAACGGATCTGGTGTTATCTTTCGAATGGTCATTGACAACAATAATCTCATGGGGGATATTCACTCCCTTTCGAAGGCCGTCCAAGGTAGTTGTTATTGCCTGTTCTTCGTTATAAGCTGGTATGACTATGGTTAATTTCATAGATTTATTATTTTCGGTATTATAAAAAGTTTAATATAAAAATACAATACAGCAAATACCCAAACGATCCACAACAATTTAAATATTTTTAATTTCATAATTTTTTATTGCTTTTGAATTTTAAAATCGTTTCCGCGCCAAGGATGGATTTTTCATCAAGCAGGGTAAACCCTGTTTCTTTTATTAATTTTATCAGGCTATGTTTTTTATAGCGCGTAATATGCCTATGCGCGTAACCGCCTGAAACTACCCTGCTGTAAAAAAATTCTATTAACGGCCATTGCCAACTTCCGTAATCAGCGGTACCTAAAATCAAAATACCATTATCCATTAAAACCCTTCTTAGTTCAAAGAATATTTTATTATTTTCAGGCAAATATCCTATAACCTCAGAACAAATAACTGCGTTGAAAGAATTATCCTTAAACGGCAAATCTACAACAGAGCCCTGCACCATTTTTTTATTGAACCTTGTATTAAAACGAAGCTTGTTCAAGGCCGTATCAAGCCCTATAGCGCCGAAATCCAACGCAATCTTAGATGAACCGCACCCTATGTCCAATATTGCGCCCTTTACACAACTTATCATTGATTTTATTATACTATAGCGCCGCCTTTGCCAATAGCGCTGCAAAAGAATACGGCTATAATATGCCCTGTAATCATAA
>JAFGKX010000018.1 GCA_016928375.1 Candidatus Omnitrophota bacterium
AATTTATTCAATATATTCTTAAGAGATACTGCCAGTTTTTGCCTTAAAAATTTAAAATTTTCCCCTATCCCGGCTGTCAGCACAACCGCGTCCACGCCATCCATCGCAGCGGTATAAGCGCCTACGTATTTCGCTATCCTGTATATAAAAATATCTATGGCAAGTTTAGCTCTCTTGTTGCCAGATAACGCTTCTTTTCTTATGTCTCTCATATCGTTGCTCACGCCGGATAAACCCAAAAGCCCGCTCTCTTTATTAAGCATCCTATCAGTTTCTTTAACACTTAAGTGTTCTTTTTCCATCAGATACAATATCGACGCAACATCGACATCGCCGCATCTTGTGCCCATCATAACGCCCTCTAAAGGTGTAAACCCCATACTGGTATCGATGCTTTTACCATGTTTTACCGCGGTAACGCTTGAGCCGTTTCCCAGATGACAGGTAATAAGCTTTAACGACTTAATTGGCTTTTTTAAAATACGCGCAGCTTCATGCGCAACATACATGTGGCTTGTCCCATGAAAACCATACCTGCGCAAAGCATATTTTTTATAAAATTTATACGGTATGCCATATATAAACGCATGTTCCGGCATTGTCTGATGAAATGCCGTATCAAAAACAGCGACCTGGGGTATGTGCTTTAAAAATTTTCTGCACGCATCTATGCCTAAAATAGCCGGCGGATTATGAAGCGGCGCCAGATCGGCGTATTTTTTTATCACATTAAAAACTTTGTTATTTATAATCGTAGGCTGGGTAAAAAGTTCATTTCCATGCACAACGCGGTGGCCTATTGCCTGAATCTGCGAAGAGTCTATGATGTTGAAAATTTTTTTCATTGCTTCATAATGGTTTGGCGGGCCCGCTTTCGTCCCTATCCTTTCAATAACACCCTTTGAAAGAATAGCGGATTTTTTCGTATCGAATAACCTGTATTTTATACTTGATGATCCGCTGTTTATAACTAATATTTTCATCCTTCGACGCACTCCTTATTTTATTCATCACTCGCTCAGGATGAACCCTGAGCGAAACCGAATGGGTTCACTTTTTATTTCCCTTTTTTGCTGGCATGCCTTAAAACAGTCAAAGCAACAATATCCACTATATCTTCCCAACTGCATCCGCGGGAAAGATCGCTGCACGGATATAATAGGCCCTGCAGCAGCGGGCCCAGGGCGCGCGCTTTCGCTAGGCGCTGCGTAAGTTTATAAGAAATATTTCCTGCTTCCAGGCTTGGAAATATAAGCACATTCGCTTTTCCTTCTATGGGGCTTCCCGGAGCTTTTATTCCGGCTACCTCGGGGATAAGGGCCGCATCAGCCTGAAGCTCTCCGTCTATCAGAATATCGGGCCTTGCCTTTTTTACTATCTCGACTGCTGCTGTTATTTTCTCTGTCTCCGGAACTTTAGCGCTTCCTTTGGTAGAAAAAGACAGCATCGCAACGCGCGGAGCAACATCAAAAATAGCCGTCATTAAATCGCTTGAGGCTATAGCGATGTTCGCAAGCTGTTTCTGCGAAGGCTCAGGCACTATACCGCAATCGGCAAACACCAATACCCCTTTTTCTCCGAAAGATTTATCCGGCATTATCATTACGAACGAACTCGACATGGTCGGCATATTTCTATCAAGCCCTAGACACCACAAAGCCGATCTTGCCACGTCACTCGTAGTATTTACGGAACCCGCCACAAAGCCGTCTGCTAAATGCTCTCTTACCAGTAATGCTCCGAAAAATAACGAATTACTCAAAATAGCTTCTCTGGCCTGCTGCGGCGTTATATTTTTATGTTTTCTTAATTCATAAAATATGCTGATGTATTTCTCTAAAAGCGGCGAGGTCTTTATTTCTATAACCTCGATTTTTTCCATATCAGCACCCTGCGACAAAAGAGAGTCTCTGGTCTTTTTCTCATCCCCCAGAACGATAAGATCTGCTATTTTTTCTTTCGAGATAAAAGCCGCAGCTTTAATAACGCGCGCTTCTTCACCCTCGGGCAGCACTATTTTCGCTTTTGCTTTTTTGGCATTATCCCTTATCAGGTTTATTGTTTCCATAATACAAACCCCTTCTTTTTAAGTTCTGCCGCGACATGTGCGGGTACAAACCCTTTTAAATTTGCCCCTAAAGAGCCTGCTTCTTTTATCAGCCTGGAAGAAACATAGGAATAGGCTTCGTTAGGCATCATAAAAACTGTTTCTACTCTGGAGTTCAGTTTTCTGTTTGTAAGCGCCATCTGAAATTCATACTCAAAATCAGAAATCATGCGCAGCCCCCTTAAAAGAACCGGAATTTTTTTCTTTATCGCATAGTCCGTAACCAGGCCTTTAAAAATTTCCACCTTTACGTTTTTAAAATTCTTTATCGATCTTTTTACCATATCCATTCTTTCCTCAGGCGTAAAAAGAGTGCTCTTCGAAGAATTCCAGGCCACAGCCACTATAACTTCATCGAATATTTTAACCGCTCTTTTGATTAGGTCTATATGGCCGTAAGTGATTGGATCGAAATTTCCCGGATAAATTGCTTTCACCCCGCCCTTCCTTTCTAAACCCCTGCTCTCCTTTGCAGGAAGGGCGGGGTTTGTGGCGCACCTTTTATTTATCGATTAAAAAAATTATAACGCGTTTCATTATTAATAGGCGAGAAATCCACGCTTGCGTAATTATCGCCGTCATATACAAAATCGAGCCTTAATGACCTTCCAGTTGTTATTCTTTTAAAATTTTCCAGTATATCCGATGCTATCATTTTAACGGACCACTTATCGTGCGGTTTAAAATGAAGCTCTACGACCGCGTCGTAGCCGTGGTTATCATAATTCAGCGCAGTTATTGTGTATTGATTTTTATAGAACCCATTTTCCTGCAGCAGGCTTTTTATATAACCGGATCGTGCATAGGGCGCGGCAATACCCATGTTTTTCTTATACACCTGCTCACTTAATTTTAATATCGCAAAAAGGCATATTCCGGACAGCACCACGGCAATTGCCACAAATACCGACAGAATGCCCAGCGTCTTTTTTGCCGCAGCCAGCCGGTTGTGCATTCTTTCCTGCTTGACCAGGCTCAGGGCCTGAGCGTTAAGCTCGTCGCCTATTGTCTTTGCCTTTGCCTCTAGTATCTTTTCGTATTTTTTAAAATTTTCGTCATTCGGCGTTTTTGGCGTATCGAGCGCAACAGCGTCTTTAGCTTCGCCTTTAAGCACTGCCTCAAGCTTCATTACCTCCACCTCAAGCTGGAGTATCTTTTGCCTGTAGGCCTGCTCCCGTATGGACTTTTCGCCAAAAAGCTTTATTTCTTTTGAGTCTTCTTTTTCCGGTATTGGAGGCATATTGTTTTGTGGTTCGACTTCGCTCACCACACCCTGAGCAAGCCCCAAGCGAAATCAAGGGGCGCATCGAAGGGTTGAGCGGGTGATCGGAATCGATGCCGAGCCCTCGTCATTTATTTAGGCATTGATTGCTCATTGTCTGTTATGTCCCTCGACTATAATGAATGCTCGCACTTGCTCGCATTCCAGTAATCTCGGGACAGTTTTGCCAAAGGCGAAACTGGAGCGGGTGATCGGAATCGAACCGACATATGTAGCTTGGAAGGCTACTGTTCTACCACTGAACTACACCCGCAAAATTTACGAAGTAAACTTTGTCCCGAGCGTTACTAAGATGCGAGCAGACGCGAGCATCTTATATTAGCGAGGGGCGAAGTTTATGGTATAGTCATGTCCCTCGACTTACATAAATGCTCGCACTTGCTCGCATTCCAGTAATCTCGGGACAGTTTTGCCAAAGGCGAAACTGGTGGACAGGGGAGGATTCGAACCTCCGTAGGCAAAGCCAGCAGATTTACAGTCTGCCCTCGTTGGCCACTTGAGTACCTGTCCGCTATTTATGAATTCCTTCTCTGTCAATAACCAAGCCCTTAACAGACCCTTTACCGGCGGGGCCGAGATTATTGCCGTTAAGGTTTAATTGCAGCGCATCGGCCTTTTTTGTCGATATGGTAAAATTTTCCCTGGCCTTCCAGTTTTCACAAATGCCTTTTTTTAATATATTCTGGAATATTATTTTGCCGTCGATTTTGAGCTGAAGCCACACATTGTCTATGGCGCTGATCGAAAGTGAAAGCTCTTTATCTTTCGGTATAATTATTTTCTGCGATTTTTTTTCTACGGGCTTAGCCTGCCTTGGCTCTGTTTTCTTTTTAAGGGATCCGGGCTTAATATTATCCTGTTTCGGCTTTACCGCAGATTGCTTGGCGGTTAATTTTATATTTTTTACAGCTGACTGCGACAGTTTAAACAGCCCCAGCATAACAATAACGCCCAGCGCCGCAATAACCGACCACTTCACTATCAAAGTAACTATCCTTGACAAAGATTTTACTGCCGCAATTCCGCCTGCACCGGGCAGCGGCGTTTTGGGCTGTGTTGCCGCGGGTTTTTTCTGTTTTACTGCCTTTGATTTATTATATTCTTCCATTATCTCATTTACGCCCAACCCTAAAAACGAGGCATATTCCTTCAGAAAACTTTTAATATAATTTTGATTCGGTATTTTTTTATAATCATCCCTTTCCATAGCTTCCAGTATATCGGGATGTATGCGTGTTTTTTCATATGCCTGCCTTAATGTCAACTGTTTTTTTTCTCTTGCTTCTTTTAATTTTATTCCGATACTCATAATCTGCCTTTAGTCCGTAAGCCTACTCGGATTTTTTATTCTGAATACTCTCGCGCAGATAAGCTTCACGGTCTACTAAAATGTCTCTTGGTTTTGAGCCCTGGTACGGACCCACTATTCCTTTTTCTTCCATAGCGTCTATTAAGCGCGCCGCCCTCATATGCCCGAGTTTCATTCTTCGCTGTAAAAGCGAAACAGAGGCAAGGCCCGATTCCAGAACCATCGTTACCGCCTCATCATAAAGTTCGTCATCTTCATCTGCCGCATATGATTTTTTACTATCCTGGGCATTCAATAGCCTGTCTTCATACTGAGTGGGCATCTGCGAAGAAACGAAATTCACGACTCTTTCTATCTCCTTATCCGAAACAAGGCTTGCCTGCGCCCTTACCGGTTTTGCTGCGCCGGGCTCTATAAATAACATATCGCCTCTGCCTAAAAGTTTGTCCGCGCCATTCATATCAAGCACTGTGCGTGAATCCACTTTGGACGCGACTTTAAAAGATATTCTTGCCGGAAAGTTCGCTTTTATTACACCGGTTATAACATCTACCGACGGCCTTTGCGTTGCAAGTATCATGTGTATGCCGACTGCTCTTGAAAGCTGGGCCAGGCGCGTAATAGCGCTTTCTATGTCCTGTGAGGCAACCGCCATTAAATCAGCCAATTCATCTATGACCACGACTATATAGGGCAGTTTATCCGGTATTTTTTCCTCGCCTTCTGCGGAAAATTTTTCTTTTGAGGCCTTCTGATTATATAATTCTATATTTCTGGCCCCGACTTTTGCGAGCAGTTTATACCTGTTTTCCATCTCCTGCACCAGCCAGTTAAGCGCCATCGATACTTTCTTCGGGTCTGTCAAAACCGGGGATAAAAGATGCGGCAGTTTATTGAACATAGCAAGCTCTACCATTTTAGGGTCTATCAAAATAAATTTAAGTTCATCGGGCGCGGCATTAAATACCATGCTTAACACAATACAATTCACGCAGACTGTCTTGCCTGCGCCGGTAGTGCCCGCTATCAATAAATGAGGCATGTTGCCAAGATTGCATATTACGGGGTTTCCTGCTATATCTTTACCCAGCGCTAAGTTTAGCTTGGATTTTGAATTTATAAAATTGCTTGATTGCAGAATCTCTTTCAGGTAAACCAGGCTGGTGACAACATTTGGCACCTCTACTCCAACGCGCGCCTTTCCCGGTATCGGCGCCACTATTCTTACGCTGTGCGCCTTCATTGCCAGGGCTATATCATCGCTCAATGAAGTGATTCTTGTGACTTTAACTCCGGGCGCAGGCTCAAGCTCGTATCTTGTTATAGCGGGCCCCTGTTCCACCTGTGTTACCTTTACGTCAATGCCGAAATCCTGCAGGGTCTCTTCCAGTATTTTCGATGAAACCGCGAGGTCTCCTTTTATTTTCTTTTCTTCTATCTGCGGCGCGTCATCAAGTAAATCCATCGGCGGCAGCTTGTATTCACCTTCTTTATATGCCATCACTTTAACAGGTTCCTGCTTCGGTTTTGCAGATTGCGGCGGCGGGATGTGCGGTTTAATAATAGGCCTGGCAGGCTTAGGCTGCTCAGGAATGATAATTTTAGGTTCTGCCTTAGGCTGCTGCAAACGCTTATAAGACTCTGTCTGCGCCTGTTTTTTTACGGGTATTTTCTGCGCTATGTTGATCTTTGGTTTTTTTCTGTGCAGCGTCGGGCTTCTCCACCCCGTAAAATAAGTTTTAATTTTGCTGTAGCTTAATATGATAAACGGAATTATCAAAAATTCCGTGGCTAACAAAGCGCTCATTATAACAAGCATAACCGCAAGAACATATGTGCCTACCCTGCCGAAATACCTTATCAAAGAATCCGATAAAAAAAGCCCTATTACGCCGCCGGATTTTACTTTCATAACGTTCGTCGATCCGAATATCATGCTTAAGAGTATGCTTGAGGCAAGAAAAAGCACTATAGTGCCCGATATCTTCAGGTACATCTTCTGCGGTTCTCTGCCTAAAAATTTGTTCGCCGCCCAGGTAAAACACAAAAACGGTATAATGTACGCGCCCCATCCGAGAGTAAAAAATAAGCCGGCCGCTATGTACGCGCCGACTATACCCGCAAAATTATCGACTTGTCTCTGGGATGCGGAACTTAAGAATCTGACATCGTCCGGGTTGTAAGATACAAGGCTTATCAAAACCAGTATCGCAACAGCCAAAAACGCCAGGCCGAATATTTCGTTTATTCTCTGTTTGTTCATTTTAATACCAAAATAACGCTGCCTACCAAAAAACAATATACGCCGAACAAATACAATTTATTTTTTGTTACGCTTTTTATTAAAATAGATATCGCCGCCAGGCCTATAAAAAAGGAAGCCAGGGCGCCTGCCATAAAGGGCGCTAACGAAGCAGCGCAAAAGCTGCCGATGTCGTTTAATTTAAATATAAGCGCGCCTAATATAGCCGGAATAGCTAGAAGAAATGAATATCTTACAGCATCTGCCTTTTTGACATTCAAGATAAGCGCTGCGGATATTGTAGTTCCGCTTCTTGATAAACCGGGCAGAATAGCCGCGCCCTGCACAGTACCGATTATAAACGCCTTAAGAAAACCGATATTGCTATTTTTGCTCTTTGCCATCAAGCGCATAACTAAATCGGCTGTAAACAGCAAGAACGCATTTATCAATAAAAAAACTGCTATCAGTTTAATATTTACAAAAGACTCCTCAAAGAACGGTTTAAATAACACGCCTATTGCTGCCGTAGGAATAGAACTTATGAGCACCAGAAAAAGTACTCTTTTTTCTTTTGAAAAAACAGCAACGATATCTTTTCTGAAATAAACCAGCACCGCAAAAAGCGTACCGATATGCAGAAATATATCAAATAAAATCTGCGGTTCTTTATAACCTAAATAATTATGCAGAATGGCCAGGTGCGCTGAACTGCTTACCGGCAAAAATTCGGTAACGCCCTGTAATACACCGGATGCTATCGCTCCCCAAATGTTCATGTTTTAGATACCGGAGTGCCCGAATCCGCCGGAGGAACGCACTGTTTCATCCAGCTCATCCGACAATTCGATCTGTGCCTTTGTTACTTTCTGAATAACCATCTGCGCTATCCGGTTCGCGCGCTTTATGATAAAAGGTTCTTTCCCGTGATTTATAAGTATGATACCAACCAAGCCTCTGTAATCCGCGTCTATGGTTCCCGGTGTATTTACTATGCTTATGCCGTGTTTTATCGCAAGCCCGCTTCTGGGCCTAATCTGAGCCTCATACCCCGCGGGCAGGCTCATATAAAAACCCGCGGATATTAATTTTATCTCACCCGGTAAAATAGCGGCTTCTTTATCGACATCCGCGTATATATCCATGCCGCTTGAGTATTCGCTCATATATTGCGGCAAAGGCAGGTCTTCACATCCTGCCTTTCTTTTTATTTTTACTTTTATTTTTTCCACGGTTCTATTTATCGCTGCTCTCTTCCGCCTGTTTTTTCGATAAATTCACTCTTCCCTGCTCGTCTATTTCTATGACCTTGGCATCGAATTCATCGCCTATTTTGACAACGTCCTCGACGTTCTTTACGTAATCTTTGGCAAGCTCGGATATATGCACAAGCCCGTCTTTTCCCGGCAGGACTTCGCATATTACGCCGAAATTCAGCATCCTTTTTGCCTTCACTCTGTAGACCTTGCCCACTTCCACGTCTTCCGTAATAGCTTTTATTATATTTATGGCGCGCTCCGATGCCTTTTCATCCGTAGATGCCACGGAAACTTTGCCGTCATCTTCCACGTCTATGGTCACGCCTGTATCGCTTATGATTTTCTTTATAACTTTTCCGCCTGGGCCTATCAGGTCTTTTATCTTTTCAGGGTCTATCCTGAGCGTCGTTATCCTCGGAGCATATTTCGAAAGCGCAGGTTTAGGCTTAGATATAACTTTGTTCATCTTTTCAAGCAGCTCCATCCTTGCTTTTTTGGCCTGGGCCAGCGCTTCCTTTATCATCTCGATGGTTATACCTTCGGATAATTTCACATCGACCTGTATGGCTGTTACGCCGTTTTGCGTGCCTGCGACTTTAAAATCCATATCACCGTAATGATCTTCCACTCCGGCGATATCCGTAAGTATTTTATACTTGTTCCCACTTTTTATTACACCCATGGCTATTCCGGCAACAGCTTCTTTGATAGGAACCCCGGCATCCATTAAAGCTAAAGAACCTGCGCATACGGTCGCCATAGACGAGGAACCGTTTGATTCAAGTATATCCGATACAACCCTTATGGTGTACGGAAATTCATCCTTTGACGGTATAACGGGTTTAAGCGCGCGTTCCGCCAGGGCACCGTGGCCTATTTCCCTTCTGCCCGGGCCTCTTACCGGCTTTACTTCTCCGACACTGAACGGCGGAAAATTGTAATGCAGCATAAAAGTCTTCTGCATCTCGCCTTCCAATGCTTCCACGATCTGTTCATCGGAGCTTGTGCCAAGCGTGGTAACGGAAAGGCTCTGTGTCTGCCCGCGCGTAAACAACCCTGAGCCATGTGTGCGCGGCAGGACCTCTATCTCACAGCTTATTGTCCTTATGTCCGTAAAGTTTCTTCCGTCGACCCTTTTATTTTTATTTAAAACTATATCGCGTAAAAGCCCCATTTCCGTTTCCTGCAGCGCTATTTTAATCTCTGTTTCCGTTATACCAGCCTCTTCGTCAGCCAGCTTCTCGGATAATTCTGCGCTTAACAGGTTCATTGCTTCGACGCGCTCCTCTTTGGTTTCCAAGGAGTTTATTTTAGCAAGCCTGTCCAGAGAGTATTCTTTTACCTGCTTTTGCAGCTCTTCCGGGATCTCCTTGCAAATAGGAGTGGTTTTTTTAATGCCGCATTCACGCACCATATCTTCTTGAACCTTTATGAAGCCTGCAAGATTGTCCTGGGCATATTTTATTGCTGCAATCAATTCTTCTTCACTGACTCTATCGCTGCCTGATTCTATCATTACAATGCCGCTTTTTGTTCCGGCTACCACAATATCTATTTTTGAATTCTGAATCTCGGCATAAGTCGGATTTATAATAAATTCCCCGGTTTTGGCCTGGCCTATCCTCATAATACCTAAAGGCCCGGTAAACGGAATATTAGATATGCATAATGCCGTTGACGCGCCCAGCGCAGCCAGGGTATCAGGGTCGTTTTCGCCGTCGCTCGACAATACCGTTGCTATTACCTGAACCTCATTTAACATATTCTCCGGAAAAAGCGGGCGAATCGGCCTGTCTATTAGACGCGCGGTCAATATCTCGGTTTCTGTAGGCCGGCCTTCTCTTTTGAAAAATCCTCCGGGAATCTTGCCTGCGGCATATGTCCGCTCCCTATACTCGACGGTGAGCGGGAAAAAATCCATTTCTCTCACGATATTTTTCAGCATAACAGCGGTAACCAAGACTACGGTACCTCCGCAGGTTATCGTAACGGCCCCGCTTGCCTGTTTAGCTAATTTTCCGGTTTCAAAAATAATTTCTTTCGTTCCTGTATTTAACTTAAATTGTTTTATCATATCTTCTTTCTCTCGTCTTTCTCTTAAATAGAAAATTTATCAGGCTGGTTATTTTCTTAACTTAAGTTTATCTATTATGTTCTGGTATTCCTTAGGGTTGGTCTTTTTAAGGTACGCAAGCAGCTTTCTTCTCAAGTTTACCATACGCAACAACCCGCGCCTTGAATGATGATCTTTCTTGTGGACCTTAAAATGCTCTGTAAGCGTATTTATTCTCTCCGTAAGAATGGCTACCTGCACATCGGTAGAACCCGTGTCGTTTTTGTGTTTTTTAAACTTCTCTATTATGGTTTTCTTCGCCTCTTTCGCTATTGTCATTGTCCTCTCCTTCTATGTGTTTATATATTATTGCTCAATTGCGGCGCTATTATAACAGATGTCTTATACTTTGTAAATATCTTTTTTGATTTGTTTTACCAGGGCCTCTTTGCTCCTAAAGCGTATTTCAGGCCTTATTTTCCTGATAAAACTGACTTCTATATTATTATTATATAATAATCCGTCAAATTTAAGAATATGCACTTCTATTGACCTGGATTTTCTTTTTTCAATAAATGTAGGGCGAAACCCTATATTCAGAAGGCCCTTGTATGACCTGCCCTTTGCCATGACTTTTACCGCGTATACACCTGAAGGCGGCATAACTTCATGGTGCGGATTGATATTCGCGGTCTTAAAACCTATTACCCTGCCGAGCCTGTTTCCTCCTACTACCCTGCCGCATATTGTAACAGGCCGGCCTAACAGCCTTGAAGCAGTTTTAAGGTCGCCGGTTTCTATCAAATGCCTTATCAGGCTTGAACTTATATCCCTGTTATTGTGTTTCATGGCAGGGATCACTTTAAGGCCTAAATTATAATCTCCAAGCATTTGCTCAAGCTGTTTTACCGAGATATCGCCGCTGCCTAATCTGAATTTACTGCCGATTACCAGATTTTTCGCGTTAAGTTTTTTAACCAGTATATTTTTTACGAACCAGTTTATCGGCTTTTTCGAGAAACTGCGCGTAAACTTGACTACAACACACAACTTAACACCGGATTCTTCCAGAAGATTAAGCCTGTGCTTAAGTGATATTATCGTGGATTTATAGCGCTTTCCGCAAAGCACTTTCTGCGGATGCGGTTCGAATGTCAGAACTGTCCCAACAAGTTTATTTCGCCCGGCAATACCAGCGAGTTCTTTCAATATCTTATGGTGGCCTAGGTGCACGCCATCAAATACTCCGATTGCAACTGCGGATTTTTTTTTCTGGATTTTTAAATTTTTAAGGCCTGTTATGATTTTCATTTAAAATTATCGTTTCTGATTATATTTTTAAGGCCCGACATATTTAGCGTTTTTAATTCTTCCAGTGTGTGCGCGTCCTCCGCCTTAAAACTCCCGGAGGCGAGCCTTCGCAGTTTATGCATATGCGCGCCGCAGCCCAGTTTTTCTCCGATATCGTGGCAGAGCGTCCTTATATACGTGCCTTTTGAGGATTCAAGAACAAATTCCACAAGCGGAATATCTATGGATAATATTTTTATGTCATATATATGTATCTTATTAGGAAAGCGTTTCACCTCAATGCCCTGGCGCGCGAGTTTATACAGCCTTACCCCATTATAGTGTTTTGCGGAAATCATAGGAGGTATCTGCTGGGTCTCACCTTTAAAGGAAAGTACTGCCTTTTTTATTTTTTCAGGCATAATGCCGTCTATACTTCTGTCCGAGATTGTTTTCCCTTCGGCATCCTGCGTATCTGTAGACACGCCTAATTTCATGGTGCATAAATATTTTTTATCGTCATTAAGATATCTAGATGCCATTTTTGTAGCATCCCCCAGCAATATCACCAGAACACCTGTAGCTATCGGATCCAGCGTGCCGCAATGCCCTACCTTAGCCATATTGAATCTTCTTCTGATAAAATCCACGACATCGTGCGATGTCATGCCCTGCGGCTTGTCCACTACAAGTATCCCGTCAAACATGCTTTTTCACCTCGGATATAACTTTTTGCTGGGCTTCTTTCATTGAACTGTTTATTACGCAGCCGCTTGCTTTTTTATGGCCGCCGCCGCCGAAACAGGAGGCTATTTTATTTACATCGACATTATAATTAGAACGAAAACTTATTTTTATCTTTCCGGGTGAAACCTCTGTAAAAAGCATGGCAACTTCAACGCCTTTTATTATGCGCGGAAAATTAACAAAATCCTCCTCATCGGCCAGGTTCGCCTTGCATTTTTTAAGTGTAGTTTTATCAATATACATCCATGCGATTTTATTATCACTGCTTAGCCTGAGCGTGGATAATACGCCGGCAAGCAGCCGTGTCGTCGCCACCGGAACATCCTCATATACTTTTCTGTATATCTCGTTAGCGTTTATTCCCGCAGAAATCAAACCTGCCGCCGCCTGATGAGTAGCAAATGTAACATTGGCATAATTAAAAGAACCTGTATCAACTAAAATAGCTGTATACAGGCATATTGCGGCGTTTTTTGATATTTTTACTTTTGCATATTTAAATAATGCGTATAAAATTTCCGCGGCGCTCGATGCTTTTGCATCTACCAGATTAACATTGCCGAAATTAACATTGCTTATGTGATGGTCTATATTAATCTTGGGCTTTGACAAATCTACAACCTTTGACAGGCTGCCTATCCTTTTGATATCTGCGCAATCCAGGAAAACCACTGCATCGTATTTTACATTTTTACCTATGTGAGTAATTATCTTTTTCGAACCCGGCATAAAACTATACCTGTGCGGAACACCGTCGGCATTAACCATACAGCCGCTTTTTCCCAACATCTTAACAAGATGCAAAAATGCCAACTGGCTTCCTATCGCGTCTCCTTCGGGATTTACGTGCGATACGATTAAAAATTTATTGTGTCTTTTTATCTCCTGCAGCACTCTTTTAAATTTATTCACCAAGCCCTTCCTTTCCATTACCCGCCTCTTCCCCTGCGGAAGGGCTGGGCAAACATTCATTCTCCTGTATGTTTATCTGCTCAAATATCTTATCTATCCGTTCCTGCTGCTCGGCAGTATCATCATACTTAAACTTTAGATCGGGCATAAACCTTATCCTTAAATTTGCGCTTAACATTTTCTTTATATATCCCGATGCCTTTCTAAGGGCCTGAGCCGTCTGAGCCTTTTTCGCGTCATCTCCCAGGCATGTAAAATATACGAGGGCATTTTTTAAATCCGGCGATACGGAAACATGCGTAATAGTCACCAGCCCTGTTTTCGGGTCTTGCATTTTCTGCAGAATTATCATGCTTATAAGATGCCTTATTTCTTTATTTAATTTATCTATTCTCGTTTTCGACATCTCTATCCTTTCATATGAGGCGTTTCGCCAGATTTATCTCTTCTTCTTTTGTGCGAGCTTTGCCGTCTAATTTTGCGTAAAGTACTTTATCCATAATCGCTTTATACCTGGGTCCGGGAGCCAGGTTCAGTTTTTTCAAATCCGCTCCAGTAATTTTTAAACGCGTACCGTTATACTTTGTGAAAAAAAGATGCATCCTTTTTCTTGCCCGCAAGGTCCTTGTTTTTGCCATTATAAAAATTATAGTTTCATAAGACAGCGGCTCAAGGCTTTTATATATCCGGCTGGGGGAAACCGCGCTTTTTTTGTCCATAAGGCGTGCTATTGTATCCGCTTTTGCGGCAGAAGACAACAATCTTTTTTCATCGCCTTTTCTAAAAACGAATTTTTCGCATATAGCCCTGACTCTGCCTGCGGTAAAACCATCCAGCATCGCCATAAAATATATAATCCAGTCATGAAGCGGCCTTTTCTTTTTGTATAAGAGCGTATACCGCATGCGCGCTTTTCTGACAGCCTTAAAAAGCCTGATGGTATTTTTTGTCAGTTTCATACCGGGCTCGATAAAACGTAATTCATGCAGCCGGTTCATCCTGATCAGGGCTTTCAGCGGGTCTTCTTCGCTTAAAATCAATATTATCTCGTCGCGTATCCTCTGTTTCTGAGTTCTTGCTATCATGTCCAGGCTTACCGCGGTCTTTATCAGTCTCTCGGTATGCGGTTCTATTTTAAAATTATACCTTTGCTCAAATCTCACTGCCCTAAATATACGCGTAGGATCGTCTACGAAACTTAAGCCGTGCAGCACGCGTATCTTTCCGGCTGTCAGGTCATTTTTACCGCCGAAGAAATCTATCAGGTCTCCGAAATTTTTCCTGTTTAAAGAAACGGCCATCGCGTTTATCGTAAAATCTCTCCTGTATAGGTCTTCCTTTATCGAAGAAAATTTTACTGTTGGTAAAGCTGCCGGCTCATCATATGCCTCAGTCCTTGCGGTCGCGATATCTATTTTAGCGCCGCCTGAAATATAAATAGTGGCTGTGCCGAATTTTTTGTGCACGACCAATGTACCATTTAGTTTGCCTGATAAAATTTCCGCGAATTTTAATCCATCCTGCTCAACCGCTATATCTATGTCGTAGTTTTTAACGCCAAGCAAGATGTCCCGCACAAAACCGCCTACGCAATAAGCGTTATAATTCAACTTGTCCGCCTCGCTGCCTATAAGCTTTAAGAGTTTAGATATGTGGGCGGGGGCTGTTAATTTTATTTTTTTATGCAAATTCATCTACTATGGCCTCGGGTGGTATTTATGATGTATGGATTTCAATCTTTCCTTATCGATATGCGTATAGATCTGCGTAGTGGAGATATCCGCATGGCCTAATAATTCCTGCACCACCCTTAAATCTGCCCCGCGCTCCAGCATATGCGTCGCGAATGAATGCCTGAGGGTGTGGGGTGTGATGCTTTTTTTTATATTCGCCGCGCGCGCATATTTTTTTATTATCTTCCATATACTCTGGCGGGAAAGCGGCTTGCCGAGCCTGGATAAAAATATGGCACGCACAGGGGTATTTTTTTTAAGCAGCTTAGGCCGTATTTTATCGATGTATTTCTGCAGTATTTCTATTGCCTTTGCGCCTATAGGAACTATTCTTTCTTTACGGCCCTTGCCCAGGCATTTGACAAATCCGACATCCATATTTATATCTTCGATTCCCAGAGAAGCGGTTTCCGATACGCGCATGCCTGTGGCGTACATAGTCTCCAATATTGCCTTGTTTCTTATGCCGGCAGGATCTCTCAAGGACGGCATTTTAAGAATCTGCTCTATCTCCGCTACGGATAAAACATCCGGCAGGTGCTTCCACAGCTTAGGCGAATCCATGGCATCAGCGATATCATCTTTTACGTATTTTTCCCTTGCCAAAAACCTGTGAAATACTTTTATGGCGACTAAGTTACGGGATATGCTGTTGGGGCCCAGGCCATCATCTTTCTGGCGCATCATAAAATCCGTTATATCACATCGGCGGACTTCCTGCAGGTGGTTCAATTTTTTTGTTTTATCCAAAAAATCCACATATTTATACAAATCCCTGCGATAAGCACTTATGGTGTTGGGAGACAGGCCCCTCTCAACGGATAAATAATCCAGAAATCCCTCTACCAGGTCTTTCATTGCATCTGCCTTAGGTAATTCTGCATTTTATTATAAGAAAAATTTTTTTCTATTTGTTTTTTGATATGTTTAAGGTCCCGCACAAGCGTATTTTTGTGCGTAGAGATATAAGTATCGTCGTTCGTCTTTTCAAGCAAAGCGGCAAGGTCTCTGATGAGCGGCTCCATCTCTTTTTGTTTTTCATCTACCAGCAGCTTATGCATCTGGTTTGCTTCTTCTAAGGTGTAGGATGCAAAAAATCTCATTCTTTTATCGTTTCTGTTGTCGCTATAGATTAAATCGATCAGTTCTGCCGCGGCGCCTTTCCAGAAAGCAAAGTGGTTTGCATACCTCTGCCTTGTCGTAAATTCATTTTCATATACTTCAGGCTTGAATACCGGTGTTTCTTTTTTCGGCTCGCCTTTGTCCCTTACGAATTTTTTGCGCAAAACACCGCTGCAGCCGGTTAACTGAAAAACGCATAACGCGATTAAAGCTAAATATAGTGTTTTTTTCATCATATGCAATATTATCCTTTCAACATTTTTTTGAATTCTTCTTCGCTTATAAATTTTAAATTCAGTTTTTTCGCTTTCTCGTATTTTGA
>JAFGKX010000019.1 GCA_016928375.1 Candidatus Omnitrophota bacterium
CATTCAGATATTTACACAATATCCTTGCTGTATCGGCAGGCTTTATTCCTCCTGCGCCGCCATGCTCTATAAACACAATAAAAGAAAGCTTAGGGTCCTTATAAGGTAAATACCCCACTATCCAGGCGTGCGTTTCGCCTGAAGGCACCTGGGCAGTACCTGTCTTGGCACATACACTCACGCCTTCGACCTTAGCGCGCTGGCCTGTCCCTGTCGGGTCATTCACTACCTCAAACAATGCCTTCTGTATTATATCAAATTCATCCTTTTTGCCTGTAATTGCTACTTTCGCGGGTCTTGCCGGATGAATATTGCGGCTGCCTATTTTTTTTACCAAATACGGGCGCGGCATAGTATATTTGTTTGCTATAATCGTTACCATTCTGAGCGCCTGTATCGGCGTTATCAGCAAATACCCCTGTCCTATAGAAAAATTTAATGTATCTCCACCCTGCCATGGCTGGTTTACATTAACCCTTTTCCAGAATGGCGAAGGTACAAGCCCGGATATTTCACCCGGCAGGTCAATACCCGTGCATTCTCCCAGTCCGAACTTTATGGCATACTCATGTATAACCTCAGCGCCTATAAGCCTGCCGACGTTATAAAAGAAAATATTGCAGGAATGTACAAGGCCCTGCATTAAATCTTCTATACCGTGGCCCTGGCTTTTCCAGCATTTAAATTCCGCGTTCCCTAGTTTATACACACCACTGCAGAAAAAAGATGTGTGCCTGGTTATTTTTTTAACGGAAAGCGCTGCCGCAGCCATAACTATTTTAAAAATGGAACCCGGCGGGTACGCTGATGATATAAAACGGTTTAATAACGGGAAATCCGGGTCTTTAAGCAGCGCGCTGCGCTGTTGTTGCGTATTCGGGTCGACAAATATATTTGGATTAAAACCGGGGGTGCTTATAAGCGCCAGCATCTCTCCTGTTTTGATATCCATGACAGCGGCTGCTGCTTTATCTTCTTTGAGCATCTCATATAAAAGCTCCTGCAGGCCTATATCTATGGTCAGGTATATGTCATTACCTTTTTGAGGGACTTTATATCCGAGCTGCCGAACCTGGCGCGAGTATGCGTCGACCTCTACCTGTATACCGCCGTCATCTCCTCTTAAATAACTGTTGTAATATTTTTCGATTCCGGACTTGCCTACATATTCCCGTATTTTATATCCGTATTCCCTTAATATACCATATTCCGCCTCATCCATTTTGCCTATATAGCCTGTAATATGCGACAAAGCCTGCGCATGCTGATAATGCCTGCGCGGATTAGCCAGAAGCAGAGTGCCTTTTATCAAACCTATGTTCTCGTCGATAAAAAACGCCTTGCTCCTTTCTATATCCATAGCTACTATTGTGGGTATAAAAGGCGCGGAATAATTTTTCTTGTAACTTGCGTATAAACTCTTTTTTGGGATGTTCGCCAGAACACTTAATTTTTCCAAAGTAGCGTCTAGGTCTTTTATCTCATACGGCACCACGGCCAGGTCAAAAGATACGCGGCTTGAGACCAGCGCAATATTGTTTCTGTCATAAATAATCCCCCTCGGCGCTTCATGAGGAATGACCCTGATGTTGTTTTCCAGGCTTCGTTTTTTGTAGAACTGATATCGTATTACCTGAAGATAAAAAAGATTTAATACCAGAAAAACAAAAGATACGTATATAACGCTCCTGAATATATTTTTTCTTATGTCATACATAGGCTATTCTGACTCTGAATAATTTGCTCAGAACAAAAAATAACGCCGGGCTTACTACGGCAGTATAAAACGATACCTTAAACATCATCCAAAAACAGCTGGAAAGGTTTATATAGGCGCTATCAAATGCCTGACGATTGACGAATAAAATAACTACGGCTGTTATGTAATATAAAATACCGCACAGGGCTGCCTGCGTAAACACTTTTGGTTTGTAAAAATTACCGTAATACCTTAAAAAAAGCGCGCATAAACAAAAACCAAATGTATTGCTGCCAAAAAGCGCAGTCGAGGTTATATCTTTAAGCAGCCCGCCTGAAACAGCAGCCATAAGCCCTGCTTTATCGTCATCATAGTATAAAGAAAAAAATACGACCAATATAAACAAAATATCCGGCTTTGCGCCCAACAAAGCAATATCTTCCATCGCCGTTATTTGTATTATCGCGGCGATAAACATCGTAGCAAATATTATCCACCCTTTTATCTTCATATTATATTTTCCGCCTCGGGCCTTCTCGTTCACTTGCGGGTCCTGCCCGGTGTAAATTCTCCCATTTCCTGCCTTCCCCGGCCGCCCGCCTAATAAACGGTGCCGCCCTCGGCAGAAAATTAATTATTTCAAATCTACTCAAGTAAAATATTATTTCACGCACAGCACTTCTTCAATGCGGGATATGTCAAATTCTGGTTTTACTATGGCTTGAAGCCATATTCCGTTGGGCGAGAATTCCACTCTTACCACCTTTCCTATGGCAAGGCCTTTGGGGAAAGCAGAACTAAAACCTGAAGTTATTATCATATCATCTTTTTTTATATCCGCATCCGGCGCAAGGTATACCAGTTTGCATAAACCCTGCGATACGCCGTAAAGCATGCCTTCGCATCTCGAACGGCTGTCTATTGCCATTATTTTGGAACTCGGATCCGTAATAAGAAGCACCCTGCTTATGCTCTGAGCAATTTCCGTTACCCTGCCTACGATACCCGCAGGGGTAATAACCGTGGTATTTTTAACTATACCTTGTTTTTTACCGGCGCCGATTATTATCGAATTGAATATGCCCGACGGATCTTTTGCTATTACAGGGCATGCGATAAAGGCGAGCTGGCTTTTCTCTTTAAAGGAAAGTATCTGCTTAAGGCGTTGGTTTTCCGCCTTTAACTCCTCAAGCTGGGTAAGGGCGCCTTTTAATGCCTCGGCCTCCTGGGACAAAATCTTATTTTCCTGTATGAGCTTTCCGGATGTGGCAGCATGCCTTATGCCATAAAAGGCGCTGCTGCTTAAATAAAGCGGGTATTTTATTGCATTCAAAAAAAGCAATTTGGGGTAATCGATATACTTAGGCGGAGCAACGAATACTAATACAAGGTAAATGAATAAAAAAAGGTAGGGTATGTACTTTTTTAATTTTTTCACTCAAGATCTTCAATGCTTTAAGGTTAATAGGATTTGATTTCCGGCTTATGGGAAACTGCTACTTTTTTAAGATACTTGATCTCCTCGAGGGCTTTCCCTGTGCCCTGGGCAACTGCCGTAATAGGATCTTCCGCAATATGAACCGGCAGGCCTGTTTCTTCGGAAATAATCTTATCTATGCCCCTTAAAAGAGAGCCTCCTCCCGCAACTACTATGCCGCGCTCAATTAGATCAGCGGATAATTCCGGCGGGGTCCTTTCCAGCGCCATTCTTGTTGTCTCTACTATTTCTTTTACAGGCTCGGAAAGCGCCTCTCTTATTTCTTCTGAGGTAATTGTAATCATTTTAGGCAGCCCTGTAACCAGGTCACGGCCCCTTACCTCCATCTTAAGTTCTTCTTCTAACGGGTATGCGGAGCCTATCTTTATCTTTATCTCTTCGGCTGTGCGCTCGCCCACCATCAGGTTATAAGTCTTTTTAAGGTATTCTATAATAGCTGTATCCATTTCATCGCCGCCTATCCTAATCGATTTCGAAAACACAATACCTGCCAGGGATATTACAGCTATTTCCGTAGTGCCGCCGCCTATATCGATAATCATATTGCCCGCGGGTTCTTCTATCGGAAGCCCAACGCCTATTGCGGCTGCCATAGGCTCTTCTATCATATACACTTCTCTTGCGCCGGCTTTTTCAGCTGATTCACGCACAGCGCGTTTTTCAACCTCGGTAATGCCCGAAGGAATTCCTATGACCATTCTCGGGCTTACCAGCACCCTTTTATTGTGCACTTTATTTATGAAATACCGCACCATGCTTTCCGTAATCTCAAAATCAGTTATAACACCGTCTCGCATGGGCCTTATTGCCACTATATTTCCCGGAGTCCTGCCCAGCATCCTTTTTGCCTCATTCCCCACTGCCAGAACTTCGCCTGTAGATTTCTGTATGGCTACGACTGAAGGCTCGCAAAGCACAATGCCTCTTCCTTTTACATATACAAGAGTGCTTGATGTTCCAAGGTCCATGCCCAGGTCGCTTGAGGAAAACATTCCTCTTACATAATTAACGGCCTTTTTCAGGATTTCTAAGATATTATTTTTATTATCGGATTTTTTCATAATATTGGCCTCGCTTGAGGTAAAAATTCCCAAATGAAGCATCTTTAAAGAAGAACTTCTTCGGAATCTCGGAAATAAGCTTCACTGAAGCTTCTACATTCGGGACATTATAACAAATGCCTATATATAAGTCAATATCTAAAGTATCTTAAAACCGTTTATTATATCCATAAAACCGGGAAAGGATGTATTAATACAGTCTGTATCTTCTACTGTAATAGGCTTATCCGATAAACAGCCCGCTATAATCATGGCCATGGCTGTCCTATGGTCGCCAAAACTGGTTACCTTTGCCTGCTTGATATTTTTAAGCGGGCCTTTTATTATTATGGCATCGGCTTGCGAGGATACATCCGCGCCTATCGCGCGCAGATTCGTAACCATGGAATTTATCCTGTCGGTTTCCTTTACGCGCAGTTCGTTTAAACCTTTTACAATTGTTTCTCCCTGAGCAAATACCGCAAGTAGTGTAAGTATTGGTATTTCGTCTATCATGCTTGGGATCTGGCCCGGCTGAACAATTATCGATTTTAACTTAGAGCTTTTGACTACTATGTCGGCCGCAGGTTCGTAATCTTCCTGTTTTATATTTTTTATTGTTATATCTGCGCCCATTTTTCTGGCCGCATCAACAAAACCCATCCTCGTAGGATTTATACCGCAGGAAATTATGGTTATTTCGGTTTTCGGCAAAAGCATGCCCAGGGCTATAAAAAATGCCGCACTCGATATATCGGACGGTACATTCAATTCTCCGGGGCTTATCAGCTGCTGCCCTCCGGCAACAGAGACCTCGGTTTTACTTTTTAATAAAACTTTTGCCTTGAAAAGTTTAAAAATTCTTTCCGTATGGTCTCTCGACTGTTGCGGCTCTGTTATTACTGATGCGCCATCGGCATATAATGCCGCCAGCATAAGGCATGATTTAACCTGGGCGCTGGCAACCGGGACATTATAAACAATGGGCTTAAGCTGCGCTCCTTTTATTTTTAAAGGCGCAAAATTTGCGTCATCGCGCCCTTCTATCGATGCGCCCATTATACGCAAAGGCTGCGTTATTCTTTTCATCGGCCGTTTTGACAGTGACTCGTCGCCGATAAGAATAGTTTCGAATGGCTGGCCTGCAAGAATACCGGGCAATAACCTCATAGATGTGCCGGAGTTGCCAAGGTATATTTCCGAATCCGGTTTCTTCAGTCCGAAAAGTCCCGCACCGTTTACGACAAGCGAACCATCTTTCGCTTTGTCGGTTTTAATACCCATTTTTTCAAAGGCCTTTAAAGTATTCAGGCAATCCTCGGCAGTAAGAAAATTCCTTATAACGGTCCTGCCGTTGGATATGGAAGCAAGTATTATTGCGCGGTGCGATATTGATTTATCTCCGGGCACACTTATAGATGTCTTTAAAGAAGGTATTTTGGTTGTTGTAACACTGCTCATCTGATTAGATTGACTTGATCCGATACTTCAAGTTCTACGTTGGTAAAACCTTCGGTGGGCACTGCGCTTGACATATCTTTATAAACTTTTTCCACTATTAACCTGGAAACCGGCTGGCTGTTGCGCCGCACCTCCAGAATATCCCCGACTATTACACCGTTATCGATGCCTATATTTACTATCGCAAACCCGTATTTATTATTCACTTCCACTATTGCGCCCTCGGCAGGCTCGGTCAGCTTGACCACTATTCTATCCAATTCCACGCCTTTTTCCGGCTTAATGTATTTCTTTATATTTTCCTCGATCTGCCGTTTTTCTTCGTTTAACTTTTCTATTTCCTGAACAGCGATTCTATTTTTGGATGTTATTTCGCTGAATCTTTGCATCAGGCTGGTTTTTTCTTCACCCAGCTTTTCCAGTTCCTGTTTAAGGCTTAACGCCTGCACACGTTTTTCCTGCAATGTGCTTATTGCCTGCTCTTTTTTGCTTTTTAATTCCTCTGTGCGGGTATTATAAGCAGTAATTTTGTTCTGAAATTCCGATATGCCTGATTCAAGATTATCATTTTGCCGATTAAGCGATTCGAGGCTCTCTTTTGCGGCAATTATCTCCTTGTCAACCGTTTCTATCCTGGCCATTATTAAAGCAAGCTCCGCTTTTTCCTGCTTAAGCTGCATATTGAAAATAAGCGCAGCTAACCCGGCAATAAATATAACGCCCGCGATTATTATGGTAAATGTATTTTTCATCATCTTTAATATTTTATAACTTTATTTCCTGCGCGCAACCTGTACGCATCCAGATTTTTTCCGCCGCTTGCTGCCGATATATTTTCTCTGACTGTTTCAACAGATACTTCTCCGAGCGGCCTATTCACATCATATATCATAAACCTGTCGCCTTCTTTAATACCGTCTTTTTTACCAAGGTTAATAACTACAAAATTAAACTCTCTGTTGACTACCAGAACCTCACCGCTTTGCGCAATTTTATCCGCAGAAGCAACAGGTTCCGGCTCAGGCGCAGCTTCAGCAACTACAGGTTCAGGCTTAACTTGTTGCGGTTTTTTATCAACAGAAGCAGCCTCTTTCATTCCGGCAGTCCGCATCATGCTCTGAAGGTGGCTTTTAAGCGCATTTTTTGCCTGCTGCAGCAGTGTCAAGCGGTCCCCCATATCCCTGGAATCTTGCTGCGCGGAGGTAATTTCGGCAATGAGGCCTTCTTTTTCAGCTGCAATAGATTTAATTGCCTGACGCATCGAATATATGCTGCTTTCAGTTTCTGCCAGCTGTGTTTCCGAGGCATCATATATTTTTTTAATCTGCTCGATCTGTATCTCCAGGGCCGATGCCTCTCTGGTCAAATCATCCAATTTTTTCTCAGCTTCGATTTTTATTTTTTCTTTTGTCCTGAATTCATCCTGAATTCTGTTCAGAGAGCCTCTCAGTACGGCTAATTTTACGGAAGAAGCATTTTTCTGGGACTTTTCTTTTTCTTTGGCGCTAAAAAGCCCTGCCGATAAAATCACTAATGAAATAGCGACTATTATCAGCAGGGCATCTTTAAAATTTTTCATATATATTTATATAAAACTTTGGGGTTTATCCAGCGAAGCCGGACAAGGTCTTCCTTATGATACTCTTTTACTAATTTATAGTATAAATACAATAATGTCAATAATAAAAATTTTACTTAAATTCATCAGGCAGCGGTGTTTTAAAACTTAAATCTTTATTGTTTACAGGATGTTTTAACTGCAGGCTGAATGCATGCAGCATTAACCGCACGGCCGTGGGCCCACCGTAATGCGTATCTCCCAATATCGGGTGGCCGAGATAAGACATATGAACTCTGATCTGATGGGTCCTGCCTGTCTCTATAGACAGCTCTATCTTGCTAAAATTATCGGATATATTCAACACCTTATAATGTGTGATTGCGGGTTTTTTTCTTTTGTCTAACACGGATACAGCCATTTTCTTTCTGTTTTTCCGGGACCTGGCTATCGGCAGTTCTATTTTTCCGCTTAAAAGAGGCATCTTCCCTTTTACTACAGCGATGTATATTTTGTGCACAGACCTTGATTTGAATTGCTCAACCAGCCCTTTGTATGCTGCGTCTGTTTTTGCCGCAATTATTACACCGGAAGTATTTTTATCCAGCCTGTGCACTATACCCGGCCTTAAGGGGCTTCCTAAATTTGCCAGATTACCTTTACAGTGGAACAGCAGCGCATTTACAAGCGTGCCGTTGTAATTTCCCGCAGCAGGATGAACCACCATGCCGCAGGGCTTGTTAACAACTATCACGTCTTTGTCTTCGTATATTACATCGAGGGGAATGTTTTCAGGCTCTGCTTTTGTTATTTTAGGCTCCGGTGAGGTAAATTCTATTTCATCGCCTGCTTTTAATCTATATCCTGATTTCGAGGACCTTTTATTTACAAGAGTGGGGCATTGTTTTATCGCCTGCTGTATCTGGCTCCTTGAATATTCGCTGCCAAGAGCATGAGATAAAAATACATCCAATCTTTTTCCCGCGTCTTCATCTGTAATTTTAAATTGCTTCATAAACTATGTCCGGGCTTTCGATTTAAACAACACAAGGTACGCCAACAATACCACGCCTATGGTGATGCTTGAATCAGCGATATTAAACACCGGCCATACGCGAAAATCCAGAGAATCTAAGACCGCGCCGAATCTCAGCCTGTCTATAAGGTTTCCCAGCGCGCCCGAGAGCACGAGCGAAATCGCAATCGTAAAAATTCTTCCTTTTACCTTGTGTTTTACCAATGCGTAGATTATAAAAATTATGGCAATAATCGAAGCAATTGTGAAGACAACAGCTTTGCCGGGTAATATCCCGAAGCCGCCGCCTGTGTTAAGGGTAGGGGTAATATAAAAAATACCCTGCACCAAACAATAACTTTTATTCAATGCAAGGTATTTTAATATTAAAAATTTGGAAAGCTGATCCAGAAATACTATCGCTGCTGCTGATAAACTAACAGCAAATATCACTCATTTGTCCTTGGGTTTTTATCTTCCTGTTCCTGGCACTTTATGCACAATTTTGCATGCGGAACCGCCATAAGCCGCTTTAACGGTATTTCACTTCCGCAGGAAACGCACTCTCCGAAAGATTTTTCCTTCAACCTTGCCAGGGCAGCATCTATCTCGTAAAGCATCTTTTGCTCGGTGGTCGCGTAACCGTATTGCATCTCACGATCGAAATTATCGGTAGCCTGATCCGCCATATGCAAAGAATAGCCCGAAAGGTCCCCGGAAACATCTTTTTGCGATTTACCGACGCTGCCATCCTTCATCATTCTACTCATCTGCTCTGTTACTTCTTCGCGCTTTTTAAGAAGGAGGTCTTTTATTTTTGCCTTTTGCTCTTTATTCATTTACATTTTCTCCTTTTATTGTTTTATAGCATCTACACATCTTTCGCAAATCAACGGATGCCGGCTGTCTTTGCCCACTGTTTCACTATAATTCCAGCAGCGGGAGCATTTGCTGCCTTTGGCTTTTTCTGCCGATATGTATATATCGCCTTCCTCGCATTTTATGGCTGTCTGAACTGATGATTTTTTATGCAAGCTGACCTGCGAGACTATAAGTATAGAAGGCAGGTCTTTTTCATAAATTTTTAAAAATTTATAATCTTCTTCATTTTCGGCGTAAAGAGATACTGCTGCCTCCAGAGAATTACCGATTAAACCTTCTGTCCTTTTTTCTTCAAGCACTTTCAACGCCGTATTTCTGATAGTTATAAGGCGCTGCCAGTCCTGTCTACGCTTAAAGGCCGTCTTTGTTTCATCGATCCGGGGCCAATCGCACAGATGTATACTCTCGCTTCCTTTACCATAACCGGGCGAATGCCTGTATATCTCTTCTGCTGTAAATGATATAAACGGCGCTATAACCGAGTTCAGGATGTTCAGTATTTCATACAGGGTAGTCTGCGCGCTCTTTCTTCCATGAGAATTTTTCCCAAAAGTATACAGTCTATCCTTTAAAATGTCCAGATAAAAATTAGACATCGACACTACACAAAAATTGTAAATTATCCTGTAAATTTTATGAAATTGAAATTTTTCATAGTAACTGGTCGCTTCCTTAAGCAGCTCATGCGCTTCCGAAAGCGCCCATTTGTCCGCATCAAACAATTTATCATAAGCAACGGTATCTTTTTCCGGTAAAAAATCGAATAAATTTCCCAGCATATAACGCGCAGTATTGCGTATTTTTCTATAGGACTCTATGAGCCTCGCGAGTATTTCCTGCGAGATTCTTATATCCTCGTTATAATTGGACGAAACCACCCAAAGCCTTAAAATATCCGCGCCGTAGTCTTTTATTATGTCCTGAGGAGACACAACGTTTCCCTGCGACTTGGACATCTTTTTTCCTTCGCCGTCCACCACGAAACCGTGCGTTAATACGGTCTCAAAAGGGGGCACTTTGTCTATAGCAAGCGCGGTTATGAGCGAGGTCTGAAACCAGCCTCTGTGCTGATCGCTTCCTTCCACGTAAATCTGCGACGGAAATACCAGGCCTTCTGTTTTCTTCAAAACCGACTGGTGGCTTACTCCTGACTCAAACCATACGTCTATTATATCCGCGCCCTTTTCAAATTCCCCGGCCTTACAGAACGGGCATTTGTAATCAGGGGGCATAAGTTCATTTATATTTCTAATAAACCACGCATCAGTGCCTTCTTTTGAAACTATATCCGCAAAATAATTTATCGCTTTTTCGTCGCAGATCCATTTATTGCAGGCTTTGCACTTAAATACGGGTATAGGCACTCCCCAGTACCTCTGTCTTGAAAGGCACCAGTCCGGGCGCATACCCACCATGGCATAAATTCTTTCTTTTCCCTGCTGCGGTATCCATTCTATTGATTTATCTATTTTCTCCAATAGTTTCTGCCTAAGGTTGTTTTTATCAACGGACATAAACCATTGCTCCGTTGCCCTGAATATTACCGGGCTCTTGCACCGCCAGCAATGAGGATAGGAATGGGTTATGTCCCGGGCAAGCAGCAGGGCTTTGGCCTCTTTTAATTTTTCCGTTATACGGTTGTTTGCCTTATGAACATTAAGGCCCTTGAATTCTCCTGCCTCGTCCATAAAGTTTCCTTTTTCATTAACCGGCATAATGGTTTCCAGGCCATATTTTAAACCTGTAATATAATCATCTTCACCGTGGCCCGGCGCAGTGTGAACGCATCCTGTGCCTTCTTCCAGCGACACGTATTCCGCAAGAACTATTTTACCGTTTCGTATTCCAAACGGGTGCTCATACGCGCGGCCCTCGAGCGCTTTTCCTTTTACGAGTGACTCTATCCTGTAATCTTTTATTCCCGCATCCTGCATTACTTTATCAGCAAGATCTTTTGCCATTATTAATACTTCATTGCCTGCTTTGATAAATGCATAATCAATATCAGGATGCACGGCTATCGCAACATTTGCTATTAATGTCCATGGCGTCGTCGTCCATATGACGACATATGTATTTTTATCCAATCTGAATTTAACATACACCGACGGCGAAGTGTGGTCCTCATATTCAACCTCTGCTTCAGCCAGCGCTGTTTCGCAATGATAGCACCAGTTAACAGGCTTTAAGCCTTTATATATGTATCCTTCTCCGGCAAGCTTTGCAAACGACTTTATAACGCCTTCTTCGTATGTGCGGCTTAAGGTAAGATATGGGTTATCCCAGTCGCCGAATATACCCAGCCTTTCAAACTGTTTTTTCTGAATATCAACGAATTTCATCGCGTATTTATACGCCTTTTTCCTGAACTCGGCCTGGCCGATATCGTGTTTTGTTTTATTGAGCTCTTTAAACAGCTGATGCTCTACCGGAAGCCCGTGGCAGTCCCAGCCCGGCACATAGGGAGAACTAAATCCCTGCATCGTCTTATATTTTATAATGACATCTTTTATTATCTTATTAAGCGCATGTCCGATATGAATATCACCGTTTGCATACGGCGGGCCGTCGTGCAGAATGTATTTTTTGCAGTTCTTTCTGTGCGCAATGATTTTTGAATAAATACCGGTATCCTGCCACGCCTTTTGCATCTTAGGTTCATTGTTAGGCAGGTCAGCTTTCATTTTAAAATCTGTCTTGGGTAAATTTAATGTGTCTTTATAATCCATTATTTTATATATCTTCCTATAATAATCTTTAAGTCTTTCTTTATCTTATCCGGTATAAGCTTTCTGTCGGTAATAATCGCCTGATGCAGCGCATTTTTACAGCCGCAGGCTCTTTTATCAGGCATATCTTTTACTGCCTTGCGTATTATATTTTTGGAATTTTCCACATTTTTCTGTAAGTTTTTTACAATCATATCGATAGTTACGGATTCATGCTGTGAATGCCAGCAATCATAGTCGGTAACTGCTGCCAGTGTCGCATAACACATCTCGGCTTCACGCGCAAGCTTTGCCTCTGCAAAGTTCGTCATGCCTATTATATCCATGCCCCACTGACGATACAGCATAGACTCGGCAATAGTAGAAAATGCCGGGCCTTCCATGTTTATATAAGTTCCTTTTTCGTGCACTTTTACATTCAGGGCCCTGCAGGTATTATACAACACATTTCTTATTACGCCGCAGACAGGGTGTGAAAATTCGATATGCGCGACTATTCCTTCTTCAAAAAAAGACATGTCCCTGGCATAATTTGTCCTGTCCACAAACTGGTCCACCGCGACAAAATCCATAGGTTTTATTTCTTCTTTTAAGCTTCCGCACGCGGTAACGGAAATTATTCTGTCTACGCCGAGTTTTTTCATCCCATAAATATTTGCTCTGTAGTTTATGTGGCTTGGAGGGATTCTATGGCCTACGTCATGGCGCGGCACAAATACAACGTCTTTGCCCTCCAGCGTACCTGTAATAAATTTGCCCGATGGCCTGCCGAAAGGGGTGCTGACTGATATTTCCTTTACGCTTTTGATGCCGTCTATTTTATACAACCCGCTGCCGCCTATTATGCCTATTTTGGACATCCGCATTCCCCCTCATTTAAATCCTTGCCGCATTTTGGGCACAAACCTTTGCAGCCCCCGGAACACAATACCTTCATAGGATAATCCACCATTATCTCATCTTTCAAGTCATCGTCTAATTCTACGCTTATCTGGCCTTTTGATTCATAATAAAGGTCTATTTTTTTTGTAAGTTTTATGTCAAATTCTTTAAGGCAGCAGCTGCATATCTGACGCGTCATGGCTGTTATCTCGCATTTTAAAAAAACATCTCTATCAATCCTTGTAGCAGAACATTTAACATGAACGGGGGAAGAAAAATTTATCTGACAGGTATCAAGATTTAACTTTTTCGGGTCCAGGTCTGCTTCACGCACAAGGCCCTGTTGCGGTATTTCATTGATAAAAATCTTCATGCTTATTTTTGGCTTTCCAGCAGCTGCGCAGTCTGCCTCGCTATCATAAGCTCTTCATTTGTCGGCA
>JAFGKX010000020.1 GCA_016928375.1 Candidatus Omnitrophota bacterium
ATACCTCCCTGCCTGCCGGCAGGCAGGCAAAATTTACTTTAACAAATTTTGTCCCGAGCATTACTAAAGTCCGAGTCCGCCGCAGGCGGACGAGGACTTATTACTAGCAAAGGACCTATAATTTCTTTATTTAGAATACAACTCGATTATCAGCTGTTCCTGTATCGGGAACCCGACATCGTCTCTGACCGGAAACTTCTCGACTGTCGCAGTAAGAAGTTTTTCGTCTACTTTTAACCAAGACGGAATAGTGCGTTGTTTCAGCTCTTCGAATTTCTCCGTTATTACCTTGGCCTGGTTTTCTTTCGCTTTTATCTTAATTACATCGCCTTTATTAACCGCATAAGAAGGCCTATCGACCTTTCTGTTGTTGACCATTATAAATCCGTGCGAAACCATTTCCCTTGCCTGCGCCCTAGACGACGCAAAACAGCATCTGAATACGGTATTATCCAGCCTACGTTCCAAAAGCTGAAGCAGGACTTCGCCGGTAACGCCCTTTGATTTCGATGCCTTCTCAAAATAATTTCTGAATTGCTGTTCAAGCATGCCGTATATGGATTTTACTTTTTGTTTTTCCCTTAGCTGTAAACCATAATCAGAAAGCTTAACTCTCCTTTGGCCGTGCACTCCGGGCTTATAGCTTCTCCTATCTATGCTGCATTTCTCCGTTGTACAGCGATAGCCTTTAAGAAAAAGTTTTGCTCCTTCTCTGCGGCATATCCTGCAAGACGGTCCTACGTATTTCGCCATTACACTCTCCTTCTCTTGGATGCCCTGCAGCCATTATGCGGTATCGGCGTAACATCCCTTATGGCTGTTATCTGTAAACCTGCGGCCTGTATAGCCCTTACTGCAGATTCTCTGCCTGCGCCCGGGCCTTTTATACAAACCTCGACTTTTTTCAACCCCATTGCCTTTGCCTTTTCCGCAACTGCGCTGGCAGCCAGCTGAGCGGCAAATGGCGTAGACTTCTTAGAACCTTTAAAACCGATATTTCCACACGTAGACCAGCATACGGCATTGCCTGCCTTATCTGTAACGGTTATAATCGTATTATTAAAGGTCGACAAAACATATATTATGCCTTCCTGTATATGCTTTTTTTGTTTTGATTTTTTCTTTGCAGAATGTTCTGTTTTAGGTTTTTCCGGCGCTGCTCCCTGTCCAGGCTGTTTGGCCGGCTGTTCCTTCTGATTTTCTTTTGCCATATTATTGCTTTTATTCCTTTCTTGCGGCAGCAGGGGCAGCCTGCTTTCTTATTATACCTACTGTCTTCCTGGGGCCTTTTCTTGTGCGGGCATTGGTTTTGGTTCTTTGCCCCCTTGCCGGCAGGCCTTTTCTATGCCGCGTACCTCTATAGGCTCCTATATCTATCAATCTTTTTATGTTCTGCGCAATATCTCTCTTTAAATCGCCCTCTACCTTATAATTCTTTACTATATACGCTGTTAGTTTTGCGATATCCTCTCCGGACAGGTCCTTGGCCCTTGTATCCGGATTTATTCCGGTGGCCTTAAGCACTTCGCCTGAAAGCGTTTTACCTATACCGCATATATAAGTAAGGGACATCTCTATTCTTTTTTCTTTCGGTATGTCTACACCACAAATTCTCGGCATTTTCTACCTCATCCTTGTTTCTGTTTATGCTTTGGCTCGCGGCATATAACTCTTACTATGCCTTTTCGCTTTATAATTTTGCAAGAAGGACAAATCTTTTTTATAGATGATCTGACTTTCATTTCTTCCTCATTTCTCCCTGAATACAATACGCCCTTTTGTAAGGTCATAGGGCGACAATTCTATTTTTACCCTGTCTCCCGGGACTATTCTTATAAAATACATCCTCATTTTTCCCGAAACGTGCGCTAAGACCCTGTGCCCATTATCCAGCTCTACTTTAAACATCGCGTTAGGCAACGCTTCTATAATCGTTCCTTCTGTCTGGATTAACTCTTCTTTCATAATTTTGTTAAAATCTCCGGCCCTTCATCCGTAATAGCTATCGTATGCTCAAAATGCGCGGATAACTTTCTGTCCGCGGTAACGGCGGTCCAGCCGTCATTCAGCACCTCTACCTTGTAAACGCCCAGGTTTATCATCGGCTCTATTGCTAATACCATTCCGCTTTTAAGCATCGGCCCCATGTGCGGTTCGCCAAAATTCGGTATCTGCGGGTCTTCATGAATGCTTGTGCCTATGCCGTGCCCCACAAATTCTTTTACTACCGAAAATCTGTTTCTTTCTGCCTCTTTCTGTATGGCAAAAGATATATCAGAGAGCCTGTTTTCTGTTATTGCGGCTTCAATTGCCGCATCAAGGGCGCGCTTTGTTACCTCTATAAGCCTTTGCGCTTCAGAAGAAATCCTGCCCACGCCTACCGTAACTGCGGCATCTGCGCAATATCCGTCTATTTCCACGCCTACGTCTATTCCGATTATGTCCGATTCCTTAAGCGTTCTTTTGCCGGGTATACCGTGCACTACTTCTTCATTAATAGATGTGCATATATTTTTAGGAAATCCTCTGTACCCGTAAAAAGCGCTTTTAGCGCCTAATTTTTTAATTAACCTCGCAGCTTCTTTATCCATCTGCTCGGTACTAACACGGGGCCTTGCCATTTCAATGAGCGCGTTGATTACCTTTGCTGTTATTACACCTGCCCTGCGCATCTTTTCTATTTCCGCGGCAGATTTAATAGATATCACAGCAAACCTTTTTCCTTAAAAAACTTATTAAGCACCTGATACAATTTATCTACTTCCAGGTCTCCGGATACCGCATGCAGTATACCCTGCTTTTTATAATAATTTATCAGTTCTTTTGTCTGGCCGTTATAAACTTCCAGCCTTTTAAGCACAGTTTCTTTTTTATCGTCAATGCGCTGGAGAAGCTTGCCTCCGCAAAAATCGCA
>JAFGKX010000021.1 GCA_016928375.1 Candidatus Omnitrophota bacterium
AATAAAAAAATGCGCGTAAAAACTTTAAAGCCAAAACAGGACAATTCTAAATCGTTAAAAACAGGACATTTTAAAATCTGGTTGACAGCAGGCAATTAACCGCTTGACATATAATATATATTGAAGTATAATCCCCTACATTATGGTAAAAATAAAAGACATAAAAGCCAGAGAAATTCTTGATTCCAGAGGCAATCCCACTGTCGAAGTCGATGTTATTCTTGATGATAATGTTATGGGCAGGGCTGCTGTGCCCAGCGGCGCTTCTACAGGCGAACACGAAGCCATAGAGCTTCGCGACGGCGATAAATCGCGCTATCAGGGCAAGGGCGTTCTAAAAGCAGTTTCAAACGTAAACAGCATTATAAACAAGGAATTAAAAGGCAAAGACCCGTTTTCCCAGCGAAAAATAGATGACCTGCTTATAAAACTTGACGGCACTGAAAATAAATCCAAACTTGGCGCAAATGCCATCTTGGGCGTTTCTTTGGCAAATGCCAAGGCAGCCGCCATAGCCAAAAACCTACAGCTTTTTGAATATATAGGCACAAAATCCGCGCACATATTACCTGTGCCGATGATGAATATATTAAACGGCGGCTCACACGCGGATAATAACGTAGACCTTCAGGAATTCATGATTATGCCCACGGGCGCCGGTTCTTTCAACAGAGCGCTTCGCATGAGCTCGGAAGTATTTCATACATTAAAAGGTATTCTGCACTCGAAAAAATTATCTACTGCCGTCGGAGATGAAGGCGGTTTTGCTCCGGATTTAAAATCAAACAGCGAGGCAGTGGATGTTATAATGCAGGCAATAGAAAAAGCAGGCTATAAACCGGGCAAAGACATTTCCCTTGCCCTTGATCCGGCATCGAGCTCTTTTTATGAAAACGGCTCATATATTTTAGAGGCAGAAGCAAAAAAAGAAAATTCATCCGATGATATGATAAATTTTTATTCCGCCTGGGTGGATAAATACCCGATAGTTTCCATAGAAGACGGGCTTGCGGAAGATGACTGGGACGGATGGAAGGCCCTTACTCAAAAACTTGGCAGCAAAATACAGCTTGTAGGCGATGACATTTTTGTTACGAACACGAAGAGGCTTAAAATCGGAATAGATAAAAAAATAGCAAATTCCATATTGATAAAAGTTAATCAGATAGGCACATTGTCCGAGACCCTGGATGCCATAGATATGGCCAAAAAGGCCGGATACACCGCAGTTATATCTCACCGCTCAGGCGAAACAGAGGATACTACCATATCTCATCTTGCAGTCGCAACAGGCGTAGGGCAGATAAAAACAGGCTCCGTATGCAGGAGCGACCGCATTGCCAAATACAACGAGCTTTTGAGAATAGAAGAGTTTTTGGGCAACAAAGCCGAGTTCGGAAAACTTCCTCAAAAGTAATAGTTTCTTACATGCCTAAGATAAAAATAATATTTGTATTATTTATATTAGCCTTGCTGGCAGCCATATTTGTGCCGGGATTTTTGAAATTTCAGAAGCTGAGCGGCATTAATCAGGACTTGACAGAAAGGATAAAAGAACTTAAAATAGAAAACACTCAGTTAAACAGGGAAGTTAAAAAACTTAAAAATGATCCTTTTTATATTGAGAAAATCGCCCGCGAAAAGATGAAAATGAGCAAGAAAGGCGAGCTTATTTATAAGGTGTCGGGCGCCGAGAAAACAGATGAGTGATATTCAGGATACGTTAAAGACAGGTGATTTGGTAGAAGGCGAAGTTTACAAAGTTACGAATTTCGGCGCGTTTCTTAATCTGCCGAACGGCAAAAAAGGCCTTTTGCACATATCGCAGATATCCGATGATTTCATTAAAAATATAAACGAACATATCAACATAGGCGATAAAATAAAGGTAAGGGTTGCATCCGTAGACGGCGATAGGATAGATCTTACCGTTAAGAAAATAAAAGATTCCGTGAGTTTTTATCCGAAAGATAAAGATTTTAAATCTTCGGATTTCGAAGATAAGCTTAATAGTTTTTTAAAAACAGAGATGAAAACGATGCGGGGTAGAGCAGCCAGGTAGCTCGTCAGGCTCATAACCTGGAGGTCGTTGGTTCAAATCCAACCCCCGCTACCAAAATTAAAGCCCAGGAAAAACACCCTGGGCTTTAATTTTTCTTTTGCAATAACTATTTTTTGAGGGTATAATAATATGATGAAAATATTTCTTCGTATAAAAAAATTTACCTTATTGCTTCTTATAATAATAATGCCTTTATATATGAGCGGCTGCGCACTGATAGGCACCGCTGTAAGCGCAGCGGTGGCATACGGCCTATATAAAGTCTTCGATAAGAAATAACTAAGAGGTTGTTGTATGATTAATAATGCCCGGAGGTATTTTTTAGTTGTGTTGCTGTTAGTATTATGCATGCAAATCTGCGGCTGTGGATTAAGAGGTTTTGTTAAGAATATACAAAAGAACATAGAAAATTTCGGGGTATCGGCCAGGACAGGGCAGGGAGACAGATAATCGATGGCAGGCAAAAAATTAGAAAGAAGGCAATTTCCGCGCACTAGCCACACATATACGATAAGCTTTAAAGGCCGTGTTGATGAAGAAGAAAACTGGGATATAAGCAATACTAAAAATTTAAGCCTCGGCGGGGCGTTCTTCTTGAATAATGAATTTTTTCCGTTGGGATCCACATTAGACATCAGATTAAATATACCCGGGCAGAATAAATATTGCGCATGCCGCGGAAAAGTCCAAAGGTGCGAAGGCCCGTTCGAGAATACATATTATAAAACAGCCGTACAATTCAGCGACATAGATAATAGGCTTGAAGAAGCGCTTAAGAAATCCATAGATTTCTTTATGGCTAAAGATAATAAAAAGATTTAAAAATTAAACCACCTTATACGTGCAAAGAAGACAAAAAGACATATCCAGGCTTTTAAGAGAGAAGAAAGCGCTGCAAAGAGAAAAGTTGAGAGTTTTTAAAAGAGTAAAATTGAAACCACCTAAATGAGCATTTTTTGTTGACAAGGTTTCTTTTTTTTGATATACTTTCTAAAGAGTTTTTAAAATGCTCCTAACCTATAAATTTTGCCTGCCCATCAACAGGCAAGGAGGCGTAAGATGGCAACAAGACAAACGTTATTCAGGGACCAGCTTTTATCAGACAGGGAAAGAAAAAACCTCGCAATATTGGATGTTATAAGAAAAAGCGGCCCTGTCACAAGGACCGAGATCTCAAGAGTAACAAAACTTAATATAGTTACCGTATCAAACTATGTTAACAGCTATATTGATAAAGGCCTTGTAATAGAAAAGGGCTTTGATGTTTCAACCGGCGGGAGAAAACCCACCCTGGTTGAACTGAATGCAAAGCAAGGTTATGTTATAGGAATAGATATAGGCCCTGTTAACATGGTGGCGATTATAACGGATTTAGCCACTACTCCTATTTCAAAAATAAAAAAGCTCAGGCCGCAGGGCCCTATGAATGAAGTTGTATCCAGCTCTATTGAGATGGTATATGAAATAATAGAAAAAGCAAAACTGGAAAAAAGTAAAATAAAAGGCGTAGGCCTTGGAGTTTCGGGGATAATAGACGCGATAGCAGGCACGGTAAGGGACACAGACCCTGTCAGAGGGCAGACTACGGGCAGTTACGTTTCCGTAAAATCCATGATAGAGAAAGAGTTTCATATGCCGACCTTCGTCGGGAATGATTCTACGGTAGCTGCTTTCGGAGAAAGGCACCTGGGCCTGGAACAAGAAGTAAACGATATGCTGTATATCTACTCAGACGTAGGATGCGGCATTATTATAAAAGGGGAAATATACTGCGGGGCAGGCGGAAGCGCCGGCGAAATACAGCTTGCGGTTGATAATCCGTATGCCGAGAAATTTGTGTACTGGCAGAAAGACCCCAATTATTTAAGGCCATGGGGAGTTGATTTAGGCATAACAGCTGAAGCCAAAAAGATATTATCCAAAGAAAAAACCGCATCAAAAATACTTGATCTGGCAGGCGGCAACATAGAGGATATAAATATCGATATGATTATAGAAGCAGCTAAGGCCGATGATAAAATAGCCATAGATTTACTGGAAAATGCAGGCCAGCATTTAGGCATAAGAGTGGCATATCTTGTAAACCTGTTCAATCCGGAAATAGTGGTTGTAGGCGGCGGCGTAGAAAAAGCAGGTGAACTGTTTTTAGGCCCGATAAGGCAGGTTGTTAAGGCCCTGGCATTCGAGGAACCTGCTAATACCGTAAAAATCATACCTTCAAGGCTGGGAGACAGTGGAGTTGCTCTTGGAGCAGCAGCCCTTGTGCTTAGAGAGATTTTTGCAAGAATTTAAAAATACCCCTTGACAGATTTTAAGGTGCATGATACAGTTAATACGCTATCTTGAATAGGAATGATACTGTTTGATACGGTTCATTCCTGTAGTAGTGGTGAAACTAAAAAGGAGACGGTAGGTGGGACGTCTTTTTTTAATTATATGCGTATTAACCGTATCTATTTTTATAATAGATGATACGGTTTTTTCTGGCCCTTCAAGCCCCTCTTCGGATCTTAAAAGCACCCCCTATCTTGTAGCAGATGTCCAATACGAAATTCTAAAAAGCTACACGAATGTTATAATAGGCACAAACAAAAAAATAGAGTTTGTTTCTTATACCCTTGATAACCCCTATCGAATCGTAATAGATTTGATGGGGGTTATTTTTTGCGACCTGGAACAAAAAATAGAAATAGAGGAAGGCCCGGTTAAATCGATCACAATAGCAGAAGATTCAACCCTGGCAAGGCCGCAGGGGATGGATAAATATTTTTATGCCGTAGATTATATCGTAGTAGAATTAAAAGAAAACATGCCTGTCAGGGTATTCAGCTCAAAAGATGAAAAAGTCATTGTAGCGCAAATAAAAACGCAAGGCCTTAAAGCGCAGGAAGAACTTTCCGAAGAATCTTTAACAGGCCAGGAGCTCTCAAGGGCTTCCCGTGAAAACATCCCATCCGTGCAGCCTTCCCCTATTATTATAGAAGAATTGGAATATAATGTAAGCCCGCAGGCCTGCAGCATATCTTTGATTTCTGATAAAGAATTAAAGTGCATAGTTTACGAAGAATTTAATCCATACTGCATAATAATAAAACCCACAGATATTACTTTTTGCGAACTCGAAGAAAAAATCGAACCTGCAAGCGGCCTTGTTAAATCAATAACGATAAACAAAAGCCCTTCCGGCGTAGAAGTTGTTTCGCCCGGAGAATTTTTCTATCCGGTAAAAGAAATAGTGATAGAGCCTATATTGCAGTTTCCATATTCCGTGCAGGTAGCTGATAACGGAAAAATAAATAATATACAAATAAAATCAGATATGAAACCGGGCAAAAAAATAGAGCAGAAAACCGCGCCGCAGAAACCGTCGCCTAAAAAACCCATCGTAAAAACACCTGAGCAGAAGACAGAACCGGAACGCAAAAAAGTTGAAGAAGTTGAAGAAGTTGAAGAAGTCGAAGAAGTTAAGGAGCCATCCCCCAAGCCTGTTTTAAGCGAAAGAGAGCAGATAGTGAATGAAGTTGCGGATAAGCTTTACAAAAAACAAGAAGAATACCTGGCAAGAAAAGAAGCAGAAGAAGAAAGAAACAGGTTTATCAGGGAGGCAAGGGATAAGGCAAAGGCCATAAGGTCTATAGAAAAAATAGGCCTTGAGGAGTTAGAAGACCTTATTGTAAAAGAAAAAGGCGCGGTCAGCCTTAAATATTGCGAAGATATGGCGGTTTCATACAGCAGGGAGGCTGCTGTTGCCGAAGAAGAAATAAAACTTGCCAAAATGAAAGTCAAAGAAAACTACAGGGCCCTTTTTCCCAGCGTAAAGATAAAAGGATATCATACCTCCGGCGACGTTATAGGAACGGATTTTACCGAAGAACTCTTCGGTATCGAAGGGGAACACCCTCTTTATCAGGGTGGAAGGCTTAATTATGCCTATAAGCAGAGCAAGGTCAATCTGAACGTTGCCAACGCAAAATACAACAAGGTGATACACGACCTTGATTATAAAGTCGCGGAAGCGTATTACAATGCAATTTCCGCTACCATGCATATAGTATTGCAAAAAGAGCTACTTAATAAAGCGGAACAGATTTTAAAAATCGCGCAAAAAAGGCGCGCAGCCGGCTTAAGCACAGACCTTGAATTATTTAATGTTACATCCCAGTGCAATCAGGCGCAATTTCAGCTTGCATCCGCGGAAAGAGACCTTGCGCTTGCCAGGTTTAAATTAGAACAGGCAATGGGCCTTGATATAGCCAAAGATGAAGTCGCGCTTGCGGAAATAGAAACAGACTTAAAATTTGACATAATAGACCTGGATTTGAATAAATGCCTGGAGCTAGCGCAGGAATATCACCCGGACATAGTGGTCAACGAACTTTTGGTACAATCTAATGATTACGAAGAAAAGATCGCAAAAGGAAAAGACAAGATTAAAGTAGATTTAACCGGTTTTTACGGAAGGTCGCGGTCGTTTTATGAGACAGAACAGGATAAATACCATAAAGATTGGAATATAGGATTAAAAGTAAGCAAGCCCATGTGGGGCAACACCGCATCTTATTCTTATACGCGGGAACAAACAGAAAGAAAAGTCGGGCAAACGGACCGCCAGGGCACTCAGACACACCAGGGAGAATTCTCCGTGCTGGATGCGATGAATGTCTCAGGCGGCATAGAAGAGGCCCACATAAAAAAATATAAAGCGGAAAACGAACTTCTGGAAGCAAGACGGCAGATTAACCTAGAAGTAAAAGAGGCGTATTATAATCACCAGGAGGCGATTATACAGGTGAAAACCGCCCTGGAAAAGGTAAGATACCAGAAAGAAGCGCTTAAAACAGCCATAGCTCAGGCGAAACTGAATGAGGCACTGCAATCGCAGGTGCTCGAGGCAGAGGTAAAATTAACCGACGAGAGAGCGGTTTATATAAAGGCATTATCAGATTATAATTTTTCTATTGTTAAATTAAATAAGGCGGTTGGCATAAAGGATTTTTTCAGTATGACTAAGAAACAGACAGCCGATAACGAAAAAGATATAGGCTCAGGAGGAAACGATGAAGTTTAATTTTAATTTTTTAAAGAAAAAAAATCCGGCGCCTGCTACTGCGCCGGCAATTATAAAACGTCCTAGCAAATTAAAGCCATTTTTTATACTGCTTTTGGCCATATTCCTTATAGGGCTGGGCTTAAGAGTGATACCAAAATATGCCCCCAAGATTTTATCTTTTAAAGGCAAGGCAAAAACAGCGGAAAAGCCCAAGGATGGCCTTGTTACACCGCAGGAAGAGGCGATGGAAGAGGCAATATCCGTCAGGGCCTACAGGACCGCAAGGGCAGATTTTGTGGATGTACTGCCTGCAATAGGCACTATAAAAGGCGACAAAGAAATAGAGCTGCGTTTTTCTAATAACGGGGTAGTGAGCGCCATTAATTTTTATGAAGGGGATATTATCAAAAAAGGAGATATCATCGCCACAATGGATCAAAAGGAGGCGTTATTAAAACTAGAATATGCAAAAAGTAAATTAAAAACCGCAGAAGTAGCGGAAGAAAGCGCAAAGCAAAAATTGGAAGTAAATCAAACCTTGTTTGACCAGGGCATTATAATAAAGCCTAAATTCGAAGAGGCGAGGCTGGAACATGAAAGCGCCAAAACAAAAACTGTTTCAGCGCAAAAAGAAGTGGATTTTGCGCTTTCCGAGCTGGATAAGACATATCTGTATTCTCCTGTAAGCGGAGTCATGGGGACGCGCGATGCCGAAACCGGAGAATTTGTTACTTCAAACGTGAAAATAGCGAGTTTGTATGACGTATCTTACGTAATTGCGGAATTTGGCATAATAGAAAAAGATATAAATAAAATAGCATTAGGCCAGAACGTTAAGTTAAATGTAGATACTTATCCCAACATTGACTTCGCCGGAGCAATCGATAATGTCGCGCCTATAATAGAAGGAAAATCCAGGACACTTACGGTAAAGGCGCGCCTTAAAAACGATAATCCAAAAGGTACGCTTTTGCCGGGCATGTTCGCGCGCGTCTGGGTGTCGGTTTACGAGAAGAAAAATATCATAAAAGTACCTTCCGATGCGCTGTATGACCTGGATAACAATGGCGAATTTGATTCGGTTTATGTAATTGATGAGCAAAATGTGGCTCACGTAAGGGGTGTAAAGTTAGGCTACATCACTACTGATGTCGTTGAGATAATGAACGGCCTTAAAGAAAATGAGCTTGTGGTGTCTGAAGCAATGGCCCCGCTTAAAGACGGCGCCAAGGTTGAAATTGTAGAAACGCAGGAGGCGTTATTTTAAAATTAAAAATTTTTACAGCAGTTTTAATCCTAATTGCCGCCGCCGCAATAGCCATGTTTGTCCACAGGCAGATGAATTTAAAATATGACCCGCAGGCGGCATTAAACAAAATGCCGGCTTTGGCGAGGCAGCATTATTTAAAGGCAAAAGAATATAGCTACAGCAAGCAACATGAAAATACTATAAAAGAGTGCAATGAGTCGATAAAAATAAAGCCGACGGCAGAGGCATATTGCGAAATGGCGGTTTCGTATATGGAAAAAAAAGATTTTAATGCCGCGATAGGCTATCTGAAAGAATCAATAAAAATAAACCCGAAATACCCCAAGCCCCAATACGCAATAGCGGTTTGTTATATAAGTATTAATCCTGCGGATACGAAATCTGCGAGAATGCATTATGAAAAGGCAAAAAAACTCAAGTATCAGATACCGGAATGGTTTATAAGGCGTTTGAAAAAACTGGAGGGTGCTTCTAAATAATCCTCTATAGGCTATAAACACAGCCTATAGACCATAGACTAAATATGGCTTTACCCGATTTTTCAGTAAGAAGACCGGTTACCACGGTCATGATTTTTTTAGGGGTCCTGCTTCTGGGATTTATTTCCTGGAACCGCCTTCCGCAGGAATTATACCCGCCTATAGTTTATCCGCAATTGACAATAGTCACTTTTTATAAAGATGCCGCTCCCGAAGAAATGGAGATACTGGTTACAAAGCCTGTTGAAGAAGCGGTCGGGACCGTCAGCGGCGTGCGCCGCATAAGCTCTACATCCAAAGAAGAGATATCGATGGTTATAGCGGAGTTTACATGGGGAACCAACATGGACTTCGCCGCCCTCGGCGTCCGGGAAAAAATAGACCTGATAAAAGAATCCCTGCCGAGAGGCTCGGAAGACCCCATTGTTATGAAATTTAACCCGTTTGAACTTCCCGTCGCTATTTTAAATATTACTTCTGAAGGTATGTCCGCTTCTGATTTGGAATATACAGCGAGAAAAATAATAAAGAACGAACTGGAAAAAGCCGACGGCGTTGCTTCCTGCAATATTTCAGGCGGGGTTACAAGAGAAGTGCTTGTCGAGGTCAACCAGGATAAAATGATGTCGAAAGGCATTGCCATCACCGATATCGTCGAGGCCTTAAACAAGGCTAACATGAATTATCCCGCGGGCACAATAGAAGAGCAATTCTATGAATATCTGATAAGAACCATGGGTGAATTTAAATTGGTGCCGGAGATAAGAGATATTATTATCGGCACTGATGACAGGACAAAAAAGAGCCGGTTTCAGGAGTACGGACAGGAAGATGTAAAAGAAAAAGAAGTCAACGCCGTACAGAATAAACGCCTTATAGAATTAAAAGATATAGCAGCCATAAGAGATACTTTCAAAGAAAAAACTTCTATATCAAGGTATAACCAGAAAGAAAGCATATCGCTATCCATACAAAAACAAGCCGGTACAAATACCGTGCAGGTAGCCAATAATATAAAAGAAGTTCTGCTGCAGCTTAAGGAGCAGCTTCATGAATCCGTTAAGATAAATATAGTTTACGACCAGTCCCGTTTTATAAAAAATTCCATTAACGGCGTAAGGGACGCCGCAATGCAAGGCGGGTTTTTGGCATTTCTGGTATTATATTTTTTCCTCAGAAACTTCAGAAGCTCTCTTATCGTAACGCTCAATATCCCAATCTCTATCATGGTCGTTTTCGGATTTATGTATTTTAGCGGTATTACGCTGAACATGATATCTTTAGGCGGCCTGGCGCTTGGGGTCGGAATGCTTGTAGATAACGGTATAGTTGTTATAGAAAATATATACAGGCACAGACAGGAAGGTAAATCCCCGAAAGAAGCCAGTATTTATGGCGCGAATGAAGTATACGGCGCAATTACAGGCTCCACCCTTACCACAATAGCGGTATTTTTGCCCATGATATTCGTTATCGGCATAGCGGGGCAGTTGTTCAAAGAACTTGCTTTTACGGTTACTATATCTTTGGTAGCTTCTTTGGCAGTCGCGCTTACCCTTATACCTCTTTTGGCATCGAGAGAGCGCCACATACCCGACGTGGAAGAAAAAAAGAAATCATTGGGCGCTCTGGCAATAGTGCTTAATGTTCTTCACGCGTTAAATGACAAAGCGCTTCTTATATTTTTAAATCACAAAACAATAGCATTAACAGCCGTATTCTTAATATTTCTGGGCGCGTGTCTGCTGATACCTGTTCTGGATAAAGAACTGCTTCCCAGGGTAGACCAGGGCCAGTTTATAATTAAAATAGACATGCCTCCCGGCACCAAACTTAAAACAACCGATTTAATATCCAAAAAAATAGAAAATCAGCTTTTTGATTTTAACGAGGTCCAGGATGTTACGGTTAACATCGGTTCTGCCAAGGAAAAAAAGGGAGAGCAGCTTATAGAAACAATGGGCTCGAATCAGGGCCAGATAATAATCAACCTTAAGCCAAAGGTCCGGATAGGAAAAACAGGGCCCGGCTATCGAATGTTCTCGACAGCGGAAATACTTCAGAAATTAAAAAGTTTACTGGAAAAACAAAACTTAGAAGGCGCGGATATTAATTATGTGCTGCAGGAAAGTTTCTTTAAGGGCGCTTTTCAGGCGGGAAAACCGATAGTAATAGATATAAAAGGCCAGGACCTGGTTAAATTAAAAGAAATAGCGGATAATTTAGAAACCGGGTTAAAGGGAATAGACGGTATTTACGGCATAGAGAATGACCTTATACCGCCGTCTCCCGAAATCAAGGCCAAGATAAACAAAGAAAAGGCTGCGAATTATAATCTTACCGTAAGCGATATAGCGCTTACGGCGCAGACAGCTGTTAAGGGTTACACTGCCACTAAATTCAAGGAAGAAGGCCGTGAAATAGATATTACCGTAAGATTAAGGGAAAAAGACCGGAACAAAATGGAAAAAATAAGGCGGTTGATTTTACATTCACCTTTAGGGATAGATGTGCCGTTAGCGGAGGTAGCCAGCCTTGTAAAAGGCTTAGGCCCGACAGAAATCAGAAGACAGGATCAGCAAAGAACGGTCCTTGTAAGCGCAAGTATTTTTAAAAAAGGCTTTAATGAAGTGTCTTATCTTATAGATTCGATGCTTAAGCGGCTGAAATTGCCGCCGTCTTACAGCGCGGAGTTAACCGGCGAAAGACAGCAGATGCAGGAATCTTTTAACAGCCTGAGATTTGCGCTTTTGCTTTCCGTCGTTCTGGTTTATATGATAATGGCCGCGCAGTTTGAGTCACTGTGGCAGCCTTTTATTATAATGTTTACCGTTCCTTTGGCAATTATCGGAGTTATCGCTATATTATTTGTTACCAAGACCCCTGTGAATACGATGGTCCTTTTGGGTATAATAATTTTAGGCGGGATTGTCGTAAACAATGGTATAGTTTTGATAGATTACGTAAATATACTAAGAAAAGAAGGGCTGACAGCTTATGATGCGTTGGTTAAAGCCAGCCACGTGAGATTAAGGCCTATTCTTATGACTGCGCTTACCACGATATTTGGCTTAATACCGCTGGCATTAGGCTTAGGTGAAGGCGCAGAACTTCAGCAGCCTATGGCTGTAACAGTTATAGGCGGTTTAAGCGTATCTACATTTTTATCCTTAATCGTTATACCGGCTATATATTTAAGTTTTGAAGAAGTTAAAAGGCTGTTGATGAAAGTATTCTCTTTTATATTTTATAAAAAACCAACTAAGCCCATGACGTTGCAACTTGTGCCTATTTCTTCGTCAAAACAGGAAATAATAAAAAAACCGGAACCTAAAAAAGAACCCAAGGAAGAACCTAAGGAAAAACCTGAGGAAAAATCTGAGCCAAAAATAGAACCCAAGCCGGAAATTAAGCCAGAGATAAAGCCTGCGCCGAAAGCTAAACCTGAGCCTGAAGCAAAACCTGAAATAAGACCTGAATTAAAAGCCGAACCGCGAAAACCTGAAGCAGGGCAGGGCAGCATACCGCAGGGCCTATGGGATTCTTTGATTGCCCGGCATCAGGAATTGATCGTATATTTAAGGAAAAATCACAAAATTACGCGAAAAGAATATTCGGATATATTTAAAATATCCGTTCCTACTGCAGCAAGAGACCTGAAGTTTTTAACCGAGAAAAATATTTTGCAGTTTAAAGGGCCTGCTGGCCCGGGTAGATATTATATGCTAAAACAAACGTAACCATGGGCTTACCCAATTTATCTGTTAATAGGCCTGTAGCGATATTGATGGTATTCTGCGCCGTTATTATCATCGGCGTTATTTCGCTTTTACGCCTTCCGATAGAATTACTTCCTAATTTCAGCTTCGGAGATATATCCATTTTTATAGACATAAGAGGCGGTATACCGCCCGAAGAAGTGGAATCCCAGGTATCTAAACCTACGGAGGATGCCGTTGGCTCCGTAAGCCACTTAAGAGAACTTATGTCTATATCCGAAGAGGGCCGCTCAAGAGTCGTAATGCGTTTTGAACCAGGTATAAATATGAATTACGCCGCTCTTGAGGTAAAAGAAAAATTTTCAAGGATAAGGAACAAACTCCCGCCCCAGATAGAAAAGCCCGTTATCGCAAAATTCGAACAACAGGATGTGCCTATTTTGATAACAGCTGTTACAGGCGGCGTGAATTATACCCCTGAGATGCTAAGAAAGATAGTTGATGAGACTATAAAAGAACAGATTCTGAGAGTCGAGGGTGTGGCGAATGTCGAAATAGGCGGAGGCAGAGAGAGAAAGATTCTGGTAGAAGTTGATCAGAAGAAACTTCAGGCATATAAACTGCCAATAGGCAAAGTAATAAATGTGCTTAATTTAAACAACCTCAATCTTCTTTTGGGCGAGCTCCCGCAGAAAAAGCACAAATATCTTATAAGGGTCATAGGCGGTTTTAAAAGCATAGACGATATAAAAAACATAGGCGTTGCCACTACTCCGAGCGGCTCTGTAATAAAAGTGGCGGATGTGGCGGATGTAAAAGATTCATACCTTGAGGCAACAAGCTATGCCAGGGTAAACGTGCTGCCGGTAGTTTCTTTGTATATACAAAAGGAATCCCAGGCAAACACCGTCGAAGTTATAAGGAGGATACAGGAGGCCAAGAAAAAACTGACCTCGGGCGTTCTGGATAAACGCATAAGGCTGATAGATACGTATAACCAGGCAATTACGATAATGCAGGCGATAGACAATGTCAAAACTACGCTTTTATACGGAGCATTTCTGGCTATCGCAGTTTTATGGTTTTTCTTGAGGGATATGCGATCGACTTTTATAATAGCTGTTTCCATACCTATATCGGTTATCGGCACTTTCATACTGATGTTTTTTCAAAAAATAACATTAAATGTTATGACATTAAGCGGCCTGGCTATAGGCGTCGGTATGCTTGTGGATAATTCCATAGTAGTGTTGGAGAATATAGCCACCTTAAAAGAAAAAGGCCTGGATAAAATAAAAGCATCTATAAACGGCTGCGAAGAAATGTTTCTGGCAATGGTGGCTTCGACCATAACTACGGTTGTTGTATTTCTGCCGATAATTTTTGTAAGCAACGAAATAAGGATTTTGTACAGCGGCATAGCGTTTACAGTCACCTATTCTCTTCTGGTGTCTCTGGCAGTAGCCATATCATTAGTTCCGATGTTGTCAGCGCATTTGCCTTCCATGGCACTGATTAAAAAACATAAAACAAGAAAACCGCAGCGGCTGGTATTGAAATTTTTCAGATCCAGGTACAGAATGCTGCTGGGATGGAGTATCAGGCTGCGCTATATTTTACTCGCAGCCGCATTCTGCATATTTGTCGTTTCGATTTACATAATAGCATTTAAGATAGATAAGGAATTCGTCGGTACCACCGAACAACAGGATTTTACCATATTTATAGAACTTCCGACCGGCGCGAAACTCGATATATCCGATAAGGCGGTAAAAGGCGTTGAGGAAATGTTAAGCACTATACCGGAAGTAAAGCAGTTTTCTTCCCGTGTTGAAAAATGGTCGTCTAAAGTATATGTAAAGCTGCTTCCTTTATCCGAAAGGACGCGTTCGATAAAGGATATAATAGAAGATTTGAGGACCAAGGTGGCGGATATAGAAAAACAATACCGCGAAGCATTTATATATTTCGAAGAACCGCAGGAAGTCGAAACCAATGAAATTATCGTCGAGATTTTTGGCTATGACTATAAAATCTTGAACGAGCTCGCTATAGCTATGCTCACCAGAATGCAGTCCGTGCAGGGGCTGGTTGATTTAAAAATCCGCTGGAGAAAAGGCAGGCCTGAATGGTGGGTTAAAGTTGACAGAAAAAAGGCCGCTATGTACGGTTTTACTGTTGATGAAATCGCAAATACACTGCATGCGCAGATGCGCGGCCTACGCGCAACGCTGTATCATACCCAAGGAAAAGAGGTTGAGGTAATCGCGAGGCTGCAGGAAAAAGACAGGCGCACTCTGGATGCCCTGCGCAAATTAACCATGACCAAACAAGACGGGCTTAGCATTTGTCTTGAACAGGTGGCAATTTTTGAGCCAGATGTAGGCCCCAGCAAAATATGGCGTAAAAATAAATCCAGGATGATACAGATAAGTGCAAACAGGGGCAGGCTCGCGTTCGGCACAGCTGCGGAAAAAATAAAAAAAGCGCTCTCGGATGTAAAAATGCCGAAAGATTATTATTATAATTTCGGCGAAAATTACTGGAAAATGATACGAAACCAAAGAGAGCTGAGTTTTGCAATTGTACTTACCATAATATTGATTTACCTTGTGCTGGCGTCCTTGTTTGAATCATATGTGCAGCCATTTATAATAATGATAACCGTTCCTCTGGCAGCGATAGGGGTAGCAATTGCGCTCAAGGTTTCGCATAAAACAATAAACATAGGAATGCTTATGGGGTGCATTATGCTTGGCGGCATAGTTGTCAATAATGCAATTATTCTTATAGATTATATAAACAGGCTGAAGGAAAAAAATATTAAAAGCTTAAGAGCGATCTTAATCGCGTGCGAAGGAAGATTAAGGCCTATTATGATGACAACATCTACCACGCTTCTCGGGCTTTGGCCCATGGCTATGGATAGAAGCGAACAGGCAAATCTATGGTCCCCGCTTGCTATTACTGTCATGGGTGGTTTGGCGAGTTCTAGTATATTGACGCTTTTTATTATTCCCGGAGTATATCTAATTTTCGATGATATTAAAAACAAATTCTTCATTAAAAAAGTAAAACCTTCCTAATAATCTATTCCATAACCCATTTTATTTAAATAAGTTATATAATGATACGGTTTGATACGGTTATGTAAGCTTAGGCCTTATAATGAATTCTCGCAGGGGCGCTCCCCCGCACCTGATACGGTGCGGGGTCGCTCGTCCCAATCACGCCCTGCTCGAATTGTTATAAGGCCTTTGCTTTTGGTTTGCTGAAAATGCCCTGTTCAAAGCCACCCGCCTGGAAATATGGGCGTAATAACTTCGGCGTGTTCAGTAAGGATTCGCTATATACAGGAAAACATTCCATTAAAATAATCTTTTTTAATAAGCCAGGCAAGGTTGTACTGGAGAGGGGAAATTTGGGTAAAAAAATATTGACAAAATAGCCAGTAATATATATAATATATCTAACATTTAAGTTAATTATTATCCCGCCTCATTCCATATGGGCGAGGAAACATAGGCCGCACAGCGGA
>JAFGKX010000002.1 GCA_016928375.1 Candidatus Omnitrophota bacterium
ATGTGCGATTTTCTTATAACTTTGCCGAATTTGATAAGCCGGGGATCATCTTCCTTTGCCCACACAGGGCCTGTTGTTTTTTCCGCGTCAAGCCTCATAGTGCGGATCTTGTATATATTGAATAGCTTGCCATCCAGGCCCACTCTTTGCTGTCTGTAAAATACCGGGCCGGGAGAAACTATTTTAATCAGTATCACCGTAAAAAGAATCACAGGAGAAGCTATTACAAGCCCTGCTGCGCCGACTAAAATATCAAAAAATCTTTTGAATTCCTTGAAGCGCTTGCGGGCAAACCTTAGCATCCAGCCGGTAATACCGGTTGAAAGCAAAATCAAACTCCCCGGTTCAGGCGCAATAACATTATTTTCCGGGTTTGTCTGCGCATACCCTATCTGTATCAGGATTGTCACAAAAATCCCGATAAACAAAAAAAGTATTGCGTAATTTATGTGGTGTTTAATCTTTTCCATAAATATCTACGAGGGACTTGGTGGTTATTCCACGGTTACGGCGGGAATATTTCCTGGCTAACACATACGCGTCAATGCCTGTCCTTATATCCTCTGCGATTTCTGTTATTTTTCCGATTATTTTTTTCATATTTACTCTTTCGTCATTTCGAGTAACATATTATCCTGTTCGTCATTGCGAGGAGCGATAGCGATTGCTTCGCCCGTCATTGCGAGTCCGCCAAAGGCGGACGAAGCAATCTGACGATAATATTATTTATCACTTAATATATAAGCAATATCCGTGCCAAACTCGAATTTTATAAAAAAATATTTAAAAAATACAGTTCCACAACTAATTGACAATAAATAAGTTATGAATTGATATTTTTTAAAAAATAGCCCATCCATGACATAATATGACAATCATAGATAGGCGGCTGTAATTATTTAGACATTATCGATAAGATGTGTGGTTTTGAATGGACACTATAAGCCCTTGACAAAAACGCAAATGCGATGTATACTTGTTTCTGTAATTAATCATTTTAGATTAAATAAGGAAATATATAAATGACTTATCAAAATTTTAAAAATATTATTTACAACTGGCCTGTCATTTTCAGTAAAGATCTTGTATCCGCTAAAAAAAATGCGCAGATTATCCGCAATCAGCTTCAGCGATGGCAAGATAAGGGATTGCTCATTCAGCTAAGGCGCGGCGTCTTTCTTTTGAATGAAAGGGAAAGAAAAATCAATCCTTCGCGGCTTTATATTGCCAACCAGTTATACGCCCCATCTTATATCAGCATGGAATACGCATTAAGCTATTATGGGCTTATTCCGGAACGCACAAATGATTTAACCAGCATCACCACAAAAAAGACTTTTAGCATTACAAACCCTGCCGGCACTTTCAATTATCAGCATATCAAGCCCGCTGCTTTCAGGGGTTTTAAGGTTTTAAAGGATGAAGCCGGGCTGTCGTTTTTCATTGCGGAGCCCGAAAAAGCCATTGTTGATTTTTTGTATCTAAATTTACGTAAACTTAATACGTGTGATGAGAAAGTATTCGAAGGCTCTTACCGCTTGCAAAATACGGAAATTTTAAATCGTAAAAAAATTGCCTTCTATGCCGGACTTTTTAACAACGACAAATTAAAAAATATTGCCTGCATGTTATGCAAATTCATTTATAAGGAGAAAACAAAATGATAGAATTTTTGCAGTCAAAAATCGCGCAAGAATCATCAGCGGAAAAAAAGATTAATCTTTTAAGGGAATTGCTGCAGCTTTTATGCCTCAAAATATTGCATGATAAAAGTTATTTCGCAAATATGGCTTTTGTCGGGGGGACGGCTTTGAGGGTTTTATTCGATATGAAGCGCTTTTCCGAAGACCTGGATTTTTCTTTAATCAATAACACGCATTACGATTTTACAAAAATGATTAAAACATTGGAGCGTGAACTTAAATCATACGCTTTAGACGTAAACATAAAAAATAATGCCTCTAAAACAGCGCAAAGCAGCATGCTGAAATTCCCCGAGCTGTTAAATGCAGTAGGGCTTTCCAATCTAAAAGAGCAGAATGTTTCGATAAAACTTGAGATTGATTCCAACCCGCCTGACGGCTGGCAAATCGAAAGCAGTTTGATAAATAAAACATATGTCATAAATATAACCCACCTTAACCTGCCTTCTCTTTATGCCGCAAAACTGCATGCTTGTTTTTTCAGAAGATATACAAAGGGCAGGGATTTTTATGACATGTTGTGGTATCTTGGTAAAAAAATAAAACCAAACTATATCCTATTGAATAACGCGATACAACAAACACATCCAAGCCACGGAAAAATAAATGAAAACAACATAAAAAATTTCTTACTGGAAAAAATAAAAAAAATTGACTTTGATACGGTAAAAAAGGACGTGGGAAGGTTTCTTGAAGATAAAAACGAACTTAAACTATTGGATGGTACTGTAATTTCTAAAGCTGTTCAGGATTGCTTCTAAATTTTTCCGCAGGCCATAGACTATCGGCTATAGGCCATCGACTATATTAATAGTTTTCTCAAGAAACGCCTTTAGCGTGGCAAGAGTATACTCTTCGCCTTTTTGGGTAATAGGCATAGATACGCGTATTGTAGCGCCTTTTACATTTTTGCTGAATATCTGCCTGAATGCGAAACTCGCTTGCTGTAAATAGAAATTATCCGTATATAAATCATCGGTCTTGTAGCAATACAGCACTATATCTTTCGCGCTGTTTTTGCTTATGTATAATTTATTCACGAAAAAACTATTGCCGGGCATATCTATTTTTTCTGTTTGTTTATCCGCAATCTCAATATCGCTTCCTATCATGCAGACTTCCGGCGGATGAAAAACCGACCTGTTTGCTTCCGACCATATTATAAACAAATATACACTTTCTCCCGAAGGGTTTTTATATTCCCGCGATATTAAATTTCTTGTCTCTAAAAGCTTGTAGGCGTATTCGCCTACTTCAATGTCCTTTCCTTTCCAGCCGCTTATTTCATACGGAAACTTTGTTATATCTGTTTTATCATGGCTGCTTTTCTGCCTAAAAAACAGGTTTATGGAAAATACACTTGCGGCAACAAGCATCGCTAAAATCAATATATACGATAAAGTTTTATTCATTTTGTTTTATCTCCAAGACTTTCGATACTCCAAATAACGCGGTAAACGCAAATGCAAATACAAAAAATCCCGTAAAATCATGGAAAAATCCCATTGCTATTTTTTCACCGTACAAATCATTTACTGTTGCAAGCAAAATTATCCTTATTATGTTAGAGATAATAGCTATAGGTATGGCTGACAAAAACAAAATCGCTTTTTTCCAATACGCTACCTTCATAGCGTATGCGAACAAAAGCCCCAGGGTTAAAAGCGATATCAAAGACCTCAGGCCGCTGCACGGGGCCTCAACCGATATAAACGACTTTGGCATTCTTATTAAACTGCCGTCTCTTATGCAGGGAAATCCTATCCTGTTTAATATAAAAGCCGCCATTTGCGCGGCAAACAGCTTTAATTTTACAGTCAGCCCGCTTATTGCCACAAGCGGCAGAGGAACCATGGTAAGCAGGAAAAATACCGGGAATATCAGCTTTCGCGTAATTTCTTTTCCAAAGAAAAACAATATAAGCCCATAAAGCGCGAAAACAAATGTAACGCCTGATACAAAATACACTTTAAGCGCAGCGCATACGATATGGATAAAAAGGTTTATAGCAACTATTATAAGCCCTGAAAATTCGCTTGCTATCTTGCTATTCTTTAAGACATCCCTTCTTTGCCACACTATAAACAAAGAAACTAGTGGTATTAAGATGCCATGGCCATAGTATGATTCAGCTGCCATCCATCTTTGCACCATCCATCCAATGGTCGGAATATACGCAATAAGCAATATTATCCACGAAACCGCAAACACTATTATGTTATTTTTTTTGTTCATTTTTATTAACATCCTTTTTGTTCACCGATAAGATTACATCAGCTATCTGATACCTTGCCTTATACCAGGCATCGGGGTTTTTGTTCCATTTTTTAGGCTCCGGTATTATGTTATCCACTATTGATTTTACTTCTTTTTCCATGCCTAATTTCTTCGCTAACCATAAATACTCATAATCCTGTAAGCCCCTTCTTAATGACTTCATTACAAAGCTGGATACAGGCTCCTGTAGCCCTACATAAGCCCCAGGATAAAACAAAACACCGTCGCCATTTAATCTTATAGCATCCTGCGCAAGATATCCCGGCCTTCTCATCTGGTCAAAGGTCATTGGATTTTCCCACACGTTTATCGAACGTTTATCGGCACAAGACTTTATTTTATCTAAACCGATTACTTTACCGTTTTTATCGCGAAAATTATGCACATCAAGCCAATAACAACTGTCCCAAAAATGCCATCCATCAAAACCAAATTTCCATCCAGCCCAGGCTTGAGTCCTGCCTGAAATACCCGGGGTATCAACATATGGGCCTCCGCCCCAACCCATATTATAAGTCCATATCTTATCTCCGGCTTTCATCCTTTGCTGCATATCTTTTAATGAGGAATTTCCACTATTCCAGATATCCACACAGCCGACCAAAGAAGGCCACAATAAATTAGGGGGCTTGATTCCAACAGTTACCATGCATGGCAATTGTTTGTTTAGCTCCTGATGAACCCACTGGCATCTTTCCCGAATATAAGCATAATCTCTTTTTGACCCGGGCTCATCAAACACATATAACATTAAAATATCTGCGAGATTTCTTTTGCCAAAATATGCTAATGCTGCCTTGCATAATCTCTGGTATTCCGGCTTATGATCAAAATCGGCTATTAGCATAACCCATGTATTGGCAGGCACACCCTTACCGACTCTTTCGGTATAAGCTGATCCATTGATATATTTCCCGCGGCCTCTATCATTCCAATACTGGTCGAACCTGTCGTATCCCCATTCCATTTCAAGGTTCGGGCAAAGATTTAGTCTGTGCTGATGAGCCATCTGAAAAAATTTATCTTCTAAAATCCTGAAATCCGCTTCCGCGGAATTCTTATAATCAAATGCCCATCTTATCTGCTCTGAAC
>JAFGKX010000022.1 GCA_016928375.1 Candidatus Omnitrophota bacterium
CATACTACTGTCGGCGATAACCCTCTTCGCCTTTACACAGCGATACTAAAAGCCCTCGGGCGCTCTGATATCGTAATAACCACAGGCGGCTTAGGCCCCACAGTAGATGATGTAACTTTAGAAGCTGTTTCAAGGGCGCTTGATGAAAAGCTTATTTTTGTGCCGCAGGTCTATAAACTAATCGAAGAACGTTTTAAAAAAAGGCATATAAAAATGCCAGCTGATAATAAAAGGCAGGCGTATATTCCTAATGGCGCGCAATGGTTTAAAAATATTCACGGCACAGCTCCAGGTTTCGCGATAAAAAAGAATAATAAAATACTGATAGCGCTTCCCGGGCCGCCTATGGAAATGAATCCCATGTTCGAAAACTGCGTTATCCCATATTTAAAGAAACTAACATACGAAAAATCATGTGTAATAAGAACAAGGACTATAAGAACAACCGGATTAGCTGAAAGCGCGATTAATCCTAAGGTGAAAGATATATTAAGATTATCCGGGAATACCACTGTCGGCATATATGCAAAACCCGGCGAGGTGGATTTAAAAATAACCGCAAAAGCAAAAAATGAAAAACAGGCGCACAGGCTTATATCTTCTATTGAAAGAAAAATAAAACAAAGGCTTGAGGCTCTGATCTTTGGTTATGATGACGACACTCTGGAAAGCGCGGTTTCTAAGTTGCTGATAAAAAACAAAAAAACAATAGCCATAGCTGAATCCTGCACAGGAGGCTTATTAAGCAGCCGTTTGACTGATACAGCCGGCTCATCTAATTATCTCATTCTCTCTGTTGTTGCTTACGCTAATAAGGCAAAAATAAATATATTGGGTGTTCCGGAGCAGGCTCTGAAAAAATATGGCGCAGTAAGCGCGCAAACCGCTGAATTAATGGCGAAAAATGTACGGCTTCTGGCAAATGCGGATATAGGCATTTCCATAACAGGCATAGCAGGGCCAGGCGGCGCAACTAAGAAAAAACCTGTGGGCCTTGTCTATATCGCTATATCCGATAAAAATAAAACCGCTTGTAAAGAATGCTATTTCATAGGTGAGCGAGAACTTATTAAACATCTGAGCACTCAAACGGCACTTGCTATGTTGCGAAGATATTTATAGAGCCGCTCCGGCAACAGGCAAAGCCTGGAAACAATAGCATACCTCATGAACACCACTAGAGCATTTATAGCCATTGCGCTAAATGAGCAGCTTCATAAAGAGCTTGCCTGCTTACAAGCTAAATTAAAATCCTCCGAAGCTGATGTAAAATGGGTCGAGCCTCGTAATATCCACCTGACTTTAAAATTCCTTGGCAATATTACGGATGAGCAAATCGGGCAGGTAAAGAATGCCATTGAAAAAACTGCCTCAAAATTCAGCGTCTATTCAATCCATCTTGCGCAAATCGGAGCTTTCCCTAAAATAGAATATCCGCGGGTAATATGGGTAGGCATGGATGAAGGCCGGAAAGAAACTACTGAAATATACAAAGCCCTTAAACAGGAATTAAGTGAAATCGGATTTCCAGAGGAAGAACGCACTTTCAGTCCGCACTTAACTTTAGGCAGGGTAAGGTCCTTGAAAAATAAACAGCAATTGGCAAAGATTATGGAGCAGGAAAAGAACTTTAATTCAACTGGCAGGGTTCTGGTCACAGAAATTATCTTGTTTAAATCTACACTAAAGCGGACAGGCTCTGTTTATGATCCTATTTTTAAGGGAAGCCTTATTAAAACCTGAAGTATTATATTTGTGTAAAGCGCGCAGATAAGGTCATCGGCCATAATACCCAGGCCGCCTTTTAATCGCTCGGATTCTTTTACAGGAAAAGGTTTTGCAATATCAAAAATCCTGTAAATTATAAATCCTAAAATTATAATCCAAAGATTTGTTTTTACGCCTAAAAAAACCATTACCATTCCCGCAATCTCATCTATGACTATTCTGCGCGGGTCTTTCTGAGCGTAAATTTTTTCAGCCTCGCTGCTTACCAATAAACCCATGATGACTAAAAGCGCGCATACGGATAAATAAGCAACAAAAAAATCTTTTACCTGAAAAAATATCAAAAGTCCAAGCGCACTGCCCAAAGTACCCGGTGCAAAAGGGGAATTGCCTAAATATAATCCGCTCGCTATTAATTTTATTACAGTCTTCATCCCGCACCTTTTTGCTATTCCCGCATTCTTTAATCTATGATTTCAAAATTTTGAATCTGTTAAAGGTGCGGGATTCATCTCAAGGCCTTTATATTTTCTTTTAAATACGACAACCCGGAAGTCAGAGTTAAAACTACTGTTACAAACATCATTATATAAATAGCTATTTGTATATTATAATCCAGCGTTTCAGTCCACCAGCTGAATTTAAAGGCCGCCCCTGCCAGCTGCTTAATAGCCAGATAAACCAATATTACAAATATCGACGCCATCTGCGAAACTGTTTTATGCTTTCCTGCCCTTGATGCTGCAACGACCTTCTTTTTACTAAGGAGCGTCAGGCGCATGCCGGTTATCACTAATTCCCGCAGGATAACTATCATCACCATCCACGCAGGGAGTATCTTCAGCTCAACGAAAGCCAGAAACGCCGCCAGCACCAGAATCTTGTCCGCAATAGGGTCCATCAGCTTGCCAAAATCGGTTATTATACCGTATTTTTTTGCGATTTTGCCGTCATAATAATCGGTTATTGACGCAAGAAGAAAAATAAAAAGCGCGCATAATTTCGCATACGGCCAATGCAAAAAAAGAAACCACATAAATATAAACGTAAGCGCTATGCGCGACAAAGTCAGTTTATTAGCAAGGTTCATTATAATACTTCTCCCGCTAAATCATATTCGAGCGTATCGGTTATTTTCACTTTTTTAAAACCGCCTATTTTAAGGTTTTTGCCCTTTACAAAAACTGTGCCGTCTACTTCCGGGGCATCGTACTGGCTGCGCCCTGTATAAACATCATTTTCTTTTTCCTCTATTAAAACTTCCAACGTTTTACCCATCCAGCGTTTATTGATCTTAGCGGATACATCCTGCTGCAGTTTCATTACTTCATCCAGCCTCTGTCTTTTTATTCTTTCCGGAATTTGTTTCTTAAAATCATATGCCTTTGTGTGCTCTTCTCGAGAATACACAAAAGCGCCTAAACGCTCAAATTTCGTATCTTTTATAAAATCCAGTAATTCCTTGAATTCCTTATCTGTTTCACCCGGAAAACCAACTATAACGGATGTGCGCAGCGCAACTCCCGGAATCCGGCTTTTTATTTTTTGTATCAATTTGATGATTTCACCTTTTGTCGTATTGCGATTCATCATTTTTAAGATTCTGTTATTTGCGTGCTGCATCGGCAGGTCTATATATTTGCATATACTTTTTTCGGATCTTATTGTTTCTATAAGCTCATCGGTAAAATGCCCCGGATGCGTATATAAAAGCCGTATCCAATGCGCTTTATCCAACGCCGCTATTTTTTTTAACAATTCTGCCAGCTTATATTTTTTGTAGATATCCCTGCCATATGAAGTCGTATCCTGGGCTATTATATTCAACTCCGATAAATGAGCCATGGCACCTATGGCTTTGATTTCCATGATTATAGATTCCATGGGCCTGCTTCTGTATTTTCCTCTTATTTTATATATCGCGCAATAGGAACAGTTATTATTGCAGCCTTCCGCGATTTTAATATAGGTATAAAAATTCGGAGTAAGCAAATAGCGTTTTAATTTGTGAGAATATATTTTTGTCGGCGGGGTTACAAAATAAATGGGATGGTTTTGTTTTTGTCTAAGCTGATGCCTGCTCAAAAATAGAACCGTTTCCTTTATTTTATCGAAATCACAGACCCCTAAAAATGCATCTACTTCCGGAATCTGTTTTTTCAATGTATCGCTGTATCTCTGGGGAAGGCATCCGGCTACTATTATCGATTTGATGCGGCCTTCATTCTTTAACTGCGCTGCTTTTAGGATTATATCTATTGCCTCTTCCTTTGCCTCTTCTATAAAAGCGCAGGTATTTATAAGGGCTATATCGCAGTTTTCAAGCCCGTCCATTATGCAATAGCCGTCTTTTTTCAATATGCCCAGCATCACTTCGGAATCTACCATGTTGCGCGGGCAGCCTAAGCTTATTATGCCTATCGTGGGTTTTTTCATAATGAAAACTATACCCCTCGAATATATTAAATGCTCCTATTCGTCGCATTCTAGTATTCTCAGGGCAAACTTTGCTTCGCAAAGTTTGGAGCTGGTGGAGGGAATTGAACCCCCGACCCGCGGTTTACAAAACCGCTGCTCTACCAGCTGAGCTACACCAGCAAATTTTTCGAAGAAAATTTTGTCCCGACAATGCGGCCTAATGGAAGCATTGGAGGGGCAAAAATTCTATTTTCCTCTTCTTATCACTTTTGGGATATTTGCCAAAATATCACTGGCTATTAAAGAAACTTCACCTGTCTGTTTTTTAGCCAAATCCCCAGCTAATCCGTGTATATAAACACCAAGTTTGGCGGCTTCATAAGGAGCGGCTCCTTGCGCTAAAAAAGAACCTATGATCCCTGTTAATACATCGCCGCTTCCGGCTGTTGCCATGCCGGGATTGCCTGTTTTATTTACATATATTTTATTTTTCCGGCCCGCAACTACGGTATTATGCCCCTTAAGCACGACTGTAACATTATATTTTTTTGCGAAAGCCAAAGCAACTGTTTTTCTATTCTTTTGCACGTAATCGGCCTTATGCCCGATAAGCCTTGCCATTTCTCCGGGATGCGGAGTCAATATAAACGGCGCCTTTATCTTTTTCAGCACATTGACATTTTGCGATAAAGCATTTAATCCGTCCGCATCCAATACCGCCGGAATATTCAATTTTATAAGCAGCTTCAAAATCAGGCCCATGGTTTGTTTATTCTGCGAAATTCCCGGGCCAATAGCACAGGCGGATTTATTTTTAAGAAGCTTCAATATCTCAGAAAACGCGCTTTTACTTAAACTGCCGCTTTTGGTTTCAGGCAGTGTTTTAAGCATAACCTCGGTAAGTTTTTTCGCGGCTATAGGGTATAAACTCTTAGGCACACCTAATGTCACAAGGCCGCAGCCTGCCCGAAAAGCTGCCTGAGACGCCATACACGCGGCACCGCTCATTCCTGCCGAGCCGGCTATAACACAAAGATGCCCATAGTC
>JAFGKX010000023.1 GCA_016928375.1 Candidatus Omnitrophota bacterium
ATAACCACCACAAGCAGCTCTATCAGGGTAAACCCTGTTGCGATTTTTTTTCTACGCATCATTAGATCTCCTCTGGTTATATACCTCGTTAAGCAGCTCTTGCGTTGTTACTATGCCCTGGTTTTTCTCAAGCGCTCTTTTAACCATACGCTCTGCCTCTGTCTTTTTATACTGAAGCTGGGATAATATCGCTATCGCCTCTTCCTCTATATCTTTCTTTAAAATTATATCACCCGGCCTGAAGCTGTCCTGTATCAGGCCGAATCTTCCGAGCTTACCCTGTAGTTTTGCGACTATCTGCTTTGCCTTCTGCTCCCCTATTCCGGGCAGGCCTTTTAAATATGAAACATCCGCGGATTCTATGGCTTTTATTATATTTGATATAGGCTCAGCAAACGCCTTTATGGTAAGCTTGGGCCCGACTCCGGAAACTGTTATAAATTTTTCAAAGAATTCTTTTTCTATCTGGTTCGTAAAACCTATAAGCATCGGCACATCTCTTGCCGGGTCATTTGCGACATAGTGAAAAGTCAAAAGTTCAACTTCATCATCGATTTTTTTATTCTTCAGGTCATTCAACACCTTAAAAGGAACCAATACCTCATATCCTATACCGTTTACATCTATAAGTAAACGGTTTTCATCCTTTTTAATAAGCTTGCCTTTAATCCTTGATATCATGCTATTCCTTGCGTATGGTAAATATGCGCCAGGCATAAAGCAAGCGCATCCGTAACATCAAACGGGCTGTCGGTGTTTTTTAAATTCAATATACCTTCCACTGTGCGCTTGACCTGTTCTTTTGAGGCGTTGCCGTTTCCGGTTACTGCTTTTTTGACTGTCTTAGCCGGATAATTAACAAGTTTAATATTTGTAACTGCAGCAGCCAATACAATGACGCCTCTTGCGTGGGCCATCAGAATGGAAGTCTGCGGGTGTTTGTAATGGGAATAAAGTTTTTCCAGAACACAGACTTGCGGCATGGTTTCTTTTATCAAATCCAGCATCTGGGCATATATATTGTTAAGCCGCCCTGTTATTTTCTGCGCGCCGGATGTCCTTATTGCCCCCGCTTCTATAACATTTAATTTGTTTTTGCTTTTCTCTACAACGCCGTATCCGGTTATATTCAGGCCCGGGTCAATACCTAGGATTCTCAACCTGCCTCCATCATATCATCGGGCATGTCAAAATTAGCATAGACATTCTGCACATCTTCGTGGTCTTCCAGCGCCTCTATGAGAGACAACAGCGTTTTTGCCGGAGCGCCGCTTACTTTAATTTCGCTTGAAGGTATCATTGTTATCTCAGCAGATTCGATTGCTATACCTGCTTTTTCAAGCGCTGTTTTTACTTTTTCCATATCTACGGAAGATGTTGTTATTTCATACACATCGGATTGCGTTTCAAGATCTTCCGCTCCTGCGTCCAGCGCCGCAGACATAACTTTATCTTCATCAACATCTTGTTTTTTTACGATGATAAAACCTTTTTTCTTAAAAATCCACTGGACGCTGCCCGCGCCTGCCATATTGCCGCCTTTTTTCGTAAATATGGTCCTTATTTCGGCAGTCGTGCGGTTTTTGTTGTCAGTCAGCGCCTCTACCAATACGGCAACGCCTGCGGGGCCGTAGCCTTCATAGATAATCTCTTCGTATATTACCCCCGGCAGTTCGCCTGTACCTTTTTTAATGGCTCTGTCTATATTATCCGACGGCATATTAATGCTGCGCGCTTTATCCATAACCATTCTAAGCCTTGGATTCGCATTAGGATTGCCGCCGCCCTGTTTTGCCGCCACAGTCATTTCCTTGGCTAATTTCGAAAACATCTTGCCTCTTTTTGCGTCTGTGGCTGCTTTTTTGTGTTTAATCGTTGCCCATTTCGAATGTCCTGACATATTTCACCTCGTAATTTGCCTTCGCTTTCCACCCGGCAAACTATCCCTGCCTGACGGCAGGCGGGCCGAGCGAACGCGAGGGGCTTTCATTTTACCGCAGTCTCATGAGTTTGTTTTACCTGCGCGATTATCTGTTGTGTTGTTTTTTCCGGTACTTGTTCATAATGAGAAAATTTCATTGTATAAGAGCCTTTGCCTGCTGTCATAGAGCGAAGTTCCGTGGCGTATTTCAGCATCTCGGACAAAGGCACTTGCGCTTTTACTATCTGATTTGAGCCTTTCGAATCCATGCCCATAATTCTACCGCGGCGGCCATTTAAATCGCCTGTGATATTTCCCATCGCATCTTCGGAAACCACTACTTCTACATCCATTATGGGCTCAAGCAATACCGGGCCGCCGTCCTGCAGGCCTTTTCGCATCGCCGTAGACCCTGCTATCTTAAAAGCCATTTCCGAAGAATCAACGGTATGGAAAGAACCGTCATAAAGTGAAACCCTGATATCTACTACCGGCGCGCCTATCAGTACGCCTGCCTGAAGCGCCTCTTTTACTCCTTTTTCAACGCCGGGTATATACTGCCTTGGTATAGCACCGCCTACAACTCTATCCACAAATTCATAATTACCGCCGCGCGGAAGCGGTTCTATTTCCAGATATACTTCACCGTATTGGCCGTGGCCGCCTGATTGTTTTTTATGTTTATACTGTGACTGAATTTTTTTCTTTATTGTTTCCTTGTAAGCGACTTTCGGGGTTCCGACTTCTACATCAACCTTGAAATGCTTTTTAAGCCGCTCTATCATAACCTTAAGGTGTAAATCTCCAAGGCCCGACACTATCAGTTCCTTTGTCTGTGAATCTCTGCCGTATTTAAATGTCGCATCCTCACTGCTTAATTTAGCAAGCGCGGTCATTATTCTTTCCTCGTCCTGTCTGGTTTTAGGTTTGAGCGACAGCGATATTGCAGGCTCCGGCATTTGTATCGATTCGAATTTAACTGGTTTGGATTCATCGCATAACGTATCCGATGTTTCGGTTTCTTTTAATTTTGCTATAGCAGCTATATCTCCTGCCACAACCCGGTCTATGTCCTTCTGCTGCTTTCCCTGCAAAAGATAGATCTGGCCTATTCTTTCCCTTACCGCCTTGTTCGCATTGTAAAAACCTGTATTCGACTGCAAAACTCCTGAGTAAATCCGAACAATGGTCAGGTGCCCTACATATGGGTCTATAACTGTTCTGAAAACCTGAGCCGTGAAAGGCTCAGAGGCCAGGGCCTTCGGGTCTATATCCTGCGGCGACGGCGCAAATTTTACGATACCGTTTAAAAATTCCGCTATACCTATAGATTTTGTGGCAGAACCGCAAAATACAGGGAATATTTTTTCTCCGGCAACGGCCCTTCTAAAGCCGCTTATAATTTCATCCGCGGTAAGTTCTGTTCCGTTTAAATATTTTTCAATTAAGGTGTCGTCTGTCTCTGCTATTGCTTCAATAAGTTGGTTTCTGTATTCTGAGGCCTCTTCTTTTTCCTCACCGGAAAGCTTCTCTACGGCAGCTTTATCCAGGAGGTCCGCTACTGCTTTAAAAGCGGTTTCTTTACCTAGCGGGTATGTAATCGGCATACAGTTTTTGCCGAATTCGTTTTGAATAGCGTCTATTGTTTTCGCGAAATTCGAATGTTCTTTATCCAGTTTATTTATAAAGAAAAATGCGCCCTTTTTATTATCCTTAAGCATTCCCCATGCGCGTAAAGTTCCTATTTCAATCATGCTTACTGCGCAGATTACGCAGACGCCGATATCAGAAGCAGCGACAGAAGAAATTGCTCCACCTATAAAATCCGCATAACCCGGAGTATCAAGGGCATTGATGCGCTTTCCGTCTTTTTCAAAATTCAGCACTTTGGAATCAATAGTAATCTTTCTCTCTATTTCATCCGGCTGATAATCACACATGCTTGTGCCTTCATCAACGCTGCCGCGCCTTGAGTTTGCGCCTGCGGCAAAAAGCATAGAATCGATCAAAGAAGTTTTACCTGCACCTGAATGGCCTAAAAATACGATATTTCTGATATCTTTGGTATCCATTAGATAAAAACCCTCCTTTTCAAACAAGCAGATAGTTTGCGGAATCGAAAACAGGCAGAACTTACGGAATTAAATGCAGCATTAATTATAATTGATTATTAGTATTAGTGTCAAGCAAAATGTCCCGAGAGAAGCCGAGGGACGAAGTCGAGGGATAAAATTATCTTTTGGCAGGCCAATCAAAACGCGTAGATTAGCGCTTTCTTTTACCGCGTATAAACGAGGGCGCCTGATTATTAATTATATATATTTCGGTTTTTACATCACTTAAGTTACCCGCTGAATCTTGCGCTATGAATTTGAGTGTAGTGGTTTCAGTTATATATAAAGGCCCGGTATATAATGTCGATGAGGTATCAGGCGTTGTGCCATCCAGCGTATAATAAATAGTTGCCTTTTCATTGGCATTTAATTCTATTGCCTTCGGCGCCACGTCAAACGTGCCGCCGGGTGGATCAGCAAAAGGTATGGGCGCTGTAAAATCCAATAAAACCGAAGCTTCTGCTAAGCCAGAATTGCCGGTTAAATCAGCTCCTTGTATTATTATTTTGGCTTTGCCCTCCTGTTCATCTCCCGTTACTATATATTGATATATATAAGCTAAACCAGGCAGGGGAATGCGATCAGCATCAAATCCTGCTACTGTCACCACAGGATCAGCTATCAATGCTTCTGAGGATTTAAATCTAATATTTAATAAAGCACCTACTTTCGCAATGGTAGGCGTAATGATTATATCGGTAAATTGCGGAGCAATATCTTCAAAACTTGCCCCGATTGCATGGTCCCGGGTTATATTTGTAAATGCATAGCTTTCAACAGCACCAACCGATACACCGTCTACCAATACGTCGGATATGCAATAACCTGCATTAGCCGTTATTGTAAATGTCTTGCTTGATCCATGTCTTGCTAAAATAGGAGTTGCCGGATCTATACTGCCGTTTACGCCTGCTGTAGGCGTAATGGTGTATTGTACTCGCGTAAAATTAGCCTTTATCGTTTTGCAGCTGTCCATGACCAGCTCAAAAGGATTGCCGCTACCTATTACTACCCAATCGCCACTACCATAGTCGTATCTGCTCCAGCTTTCTAACTTATAATGTTCATCGGGCACTGCTGTTAGCGTCACTATTAAATTTTCTTCGTAACCTCTCGGATCCGTCGGCTCGGGGTCTTTTGTAACCATGCCATAATTCGAAATAATGCTCAAAGTATAATAAAGCGGTACATTATTTACTGTAATAGTAATTGTTTCGCTGACAGCTAAAGAACCATCTGATACTGTAAAAGTAATGGGATAACTGCCTTGCTGTGTATAAGTAGGCCACCAACTAAAAGCCCTTGCGGAACTATTAAATGTAGCGCCTTGGGGCAGGGAATTTACCACGTAGGTAAGATTATCTCCATCAACATCAGTTGCAGTTACAGTGAAGTTTAATAGAGTATTTTCATCTACAATTTTGTCGCCTATAGGATTAAGAACAGGGGCATCGTTAACGTTTGCAACATTAATATTAACAGTTGCCATAGCCGAAGTCATGGTGCCGTCGCTGGCGCTAAACTTAAAGAAATCAGGGCCGTAATAGTTTTCAAACGGAGTATATACGCACATAGTATTAGGCAATAAACCTGCTGATGCTGATATGGTATTTGTCGGTACTGTTAATGTACCATAGTTTGGTTTAGTTATTACGCTATAAATAAGTTTTTTGCCTTCCGGATCGGTTGCAGCCAAGGCAATGACCTTTTGTGTATCTTCATCAATAGTAAGTGACTGATCTTTTGCAACAGGCGGCATATTGGTGATGGTTCTTTCCGCGGAATTAGGATCCTGCCCAGTGGCATTAGCCCAAGATTTTAAATCTGAGTAAACGTTTTTATTGCTCCAATCCCTATCGCAAAAATGCATAGTAGCTGTAGGGCTATAGAAAATATTACCATCAGAAATGTATCCTATAAGATTATCTGCCTTGTGGTGCTGATATATTCCATAAGGCCCTCCGTTGGGTCGGCTAGTGTCCTGACAGAGGGCATATATTATGTTATTGCTAATCTTATTATCGCTTCCTCCCGGCACGGGCGCATCAGGGCCAGATCGGACAGCTATACCGATAGAATTAGCATTATCCAGGATAAGCGTATTATCATGAACATAAATCCGGTCAGTTGGAATCGGATCCCCGCCCATCGTATCGCCGCCGGACATAATCCTTATCAATGCTCTTGCGGTAATATCCTCGGCAAAAGGATTGCCGTTACGAACCGTATTGTTTCTAATAATAATATCGTGGCCTTGCGTATCTTTGTTGATCATGCAATTTTCAACATAGTTTCCCTCAATTATATAATCGTGGGTTCTCCAGCCTATGTTTATGTCTCCTTTGTGCGCAAAAGACTGCCAAACAATATTATTTCTCAAGATAATATTGTAATTCCAATTATAGTCATCATGCGAACCGGCTATGATGTTTTCTCTTACATTGTCATATGCCTGACAGCCTTCTACCAGAATATCGTGGCTCCCTTCCATAATTGTAAAACCTGAACTCCCTCCGTATCTTGCGATACACTCCTTAAATGTTATGCGATAAGACAATAACACACTGTCACTGGGGCTATCGTCAATAACTACTTGGCCGCTGTAACCAGGATAAACGCCAACAACTGCACGGGTGGTTGGTAAATTTAATCCGTCAAATAAACTATCCTTTATGTTTACATCATGACAACCATTAATTATAAGCGGCGGAGTAATTTCAGGGACAGTGCCTGTTGCTCGGGATTCTATAAAGGACATATTCCAATAATTTTTTTCCTCCGCGCAAATGCCATATACAACAGGCTTGGCGCCTGAACCATATGCCCCAAATGTTATTGGAAGGTCTGGCATGCCGCTTGCCGGTATTATTAACCTATTCTGCCATATATCCCCTCTTCTAAAAAGTATTCTATCCCCGGGCCGAAAGCCTATATAATAATTAACCCTGGTAATTGTTTGCCAGGCAGTTTCCGGAGAAAAGCCGTCATCAAAATCATTTCCGTCTCTACTAATATAATAAGTCGCAGAAACGCTTTCCGCAGTAGCCTGCGCATTCCAAAGACTTAAACTAAATAATGTTGCTAAAATTATAATTATTATAAACGCGCTTTTCATATAAATATCCTCTTACTATATATAACACATAATGATACGGAATATTTCATTAAATATGTTGCAGCTTATCTGTTTTTATTGCTTATTTCTTTTTTGATGTTTTCAGCTATCTCTGGCATGGTCTTTTTTACCATATCCAATATCCTCTGCTCAAGCTCATCGGCACAGTGTATATCTTCGCCTGACAAATCAATTTTTCTTACCGCTTCTATTATAACCTGGACTATGGTAGTTCTTGAAAGCTTCTTGCCGGTTGAAAAAAGGGCATCCTTGCTGATTTTATCTATAAAATCCAACTGCTCCCTGGTTAAAAAGGCTATAATCCTTCCCACCTGCTTGACGCAGCGATCCATCTCCACAAACCGAGAGGGGCATCTTGAATTGGTTTTGCCCTTATTTTCCATTTTTTGCCTCATAAAATAAAAAACCCTATTCATTCAAGGCTTGCCACCTCGAAAGGAATAGGGCTTGCAACTTTCACTTTCTTTCGGCAGCCCGACTACCATTCCTTCGACGCATCCCGCCGGAGGCGGGATTTGCTCAGGATTAGGCTCGTGGCTTTGCTCCGAACCATTCGCTTACGCTTCAGGTTCGGAGTCCCATATGGGACGCCCTACCCTTTCGGGCAGTTTGCCATTATCGAGAATATATCTAAAGAACTACACTGCCTCTACTTAAAGTATGCTTAACAAACTAAAAAAAGTCAATATGTACAAAGGTAATTTATTACTATTTACCCATGCCTATGTTTTGCGCTCTCTGGAACACTTTGCCTTCCGTTTGTATCGACGGCGCAATGATAATCTCGCATGCCTGCATCTCTTTGATATTGGCTGCTCCTACATTACCCATTGAAGTCATTAAAGCCCCCATAAGGTTTTGAGTACCGTCATCTGTCCTGGCAGGGCCGAATAATATCTCTTTCAATGTGCCCGTTGTGCCTACGTGTATCCTTGTGCCGCGTGGAAGATTCGAATGAGGCGTTGCCATACCCCAGTGATATCCTCTTCCGGGGGCTTCCTGCGATCTTGCAAACGCGGAACCTACCATAACAGCGTCAGCGCCGCATGCGAATGCCTTGCAGATATCGCCGCCTCTGTTCATGCCGCCGTCTGTTATTATAGGTACGTATCTTTTGCTTTTCTTAAAATAATAATCACGCGCTGCGGCGCAATCAACAGTAGCAGTTACCTGCCCGACGCCGATACCTAAAACACCTCTTGTAGTGCAGGCTGCTCCTGGGCCTATACCTACCAAAAGCGCGCTTATGCCCGTAGCCATAAGATCTAAAGATGTTTTATAGCTGCAGGTGTTTCCGACGATGATTGGCATTTTTGTACTTTTGCAGAATTTTTTAAAATCAAGCACTTTGTATTCTGTTGACAAATGCTTTACCGTTGTCACAGTAGATTGAACTATGAATATATCGCACCCGGCATCTTGCGCTATTTTAGCGAATTTTTCCGCGCGCTGGGGGATTGCGCTTACCGCTACGGGAACGTTTTGGGATTTAATTTCTTTTATTCTTTTTGTGATAAGCTTTTCCTGTATAGGCTTTGTATATAAACTCTGGACTAATTCAGTTGCTTTTTGGGGTGTGGCCTTTGCTATCTCATCCAAAACACCCTCAGGGTCTTCATACCTTGTCTGAACGCCCTCAAGGTTCAATACCGCAAAACCGCCAAGTTTTCCGAATTCTATGGCAAATTTCACATTTACCACACCATCCATTGCCGCGGCTATTATAGGTACACGAAATTTATACTTGCCCACACACCAAGAGGCGTCGACTTCGTTCGGATTTACCGTCACGTCCCCCGGTACGAGCGCAACCTCATCAAAACCATAGCAGCGTCTTGCGGTCCTGTCTTTTCCTATGTATAAACCCATTATTAACTCCTTATCTCTAACCAGGTTAAAAGATTATTTTTTATACAATTATATACACATGCGGCGTTGTGTCAATATAAAATATTCTTCACGAAATCGTTTTCTAAATCCTTCGTGTGCACCCTGTAAATCTCATAGCTTATCTCGTCAAAACTCATGCCTGAATTTAATTTCTCAAGCAGCGCCTTAAATTTATATTTTCCGTATCTGCCTATCAGATATTCAAGAAACGCCTTCGATTCCAGATACGCCAGGCCCATGTCATTATAATTACCGGATTCGAACATGGATGATATCTTGCTTAAATTAAAATTCGATTCTTTTTTCAGGTTATCCAGCGCGCTTTTCTCCTGAGGCAAAAGTGGCTGCGGCGGCTCCGAGAGCCTTGCAAAACCTTCATGCAGCCACAACGGTATATTTTTTGGGTATAATATATGCAGAACCGCGTGGCCGTATTCGTGGTATATGATCCTCCTTAAAAAATCTTTATCATTCGATAATATATCCCCTACTTTAATCCGGATTTTCCCGTCGTATAAACCCAGAGTCCAGTCAAGGGCATTCGGGGATGTTTTACTGAACTGCTCCGTATTGTAAATTACAACTGTAATTTTATCTTCCGCAAAAAAGGAAAATTCGCTTTTTATGCTGCGGCGCGCATCTTCCAGTATATCCATTATATCCCATATAAGTTCGGGGTCTTTTTCGCCTTCGAACACTATATCGAAATAAGCCCGGCTGCGGGTCTTAAAATTACGTTCGACCGCAAGTTCTCTTTTTGCCTTATCCAGTTTTTCTGAAATAGCGGCATTAGCCGGATCCAGGCTCACAGCCTCTATCCAGTATTTTACCGCATCCTCTAACTTGTTTTCCTGATAATACAAATTGCCTAAGAACGCGTATGCGGTAGCTCTTTTGGGATTATACGATATGCAGTCCTTTGCCAAATTTACAGCCTCCTGCACTCTTAAGGCCTTAAGACTCCTGCCCGCTTCATCCATGGTAACATTATACATATTGTCTTTTACTGTATTATTGGCAGGGTCAAATTTCAAAGCCTCTTTAAAATTTCCCATGGCCAGGTCATACCTGCTGTTCCCAAGAAGCGCTATTGCGTAATTATTATAATAAACACACAGTTGCTTTGCATATACAGGCTCAGCATGATTCAGATTATATGCCTTTTTCTCGTAATTAACGGCGTCCTGCCAGGATTTATTTTCTGCTGCCTGGGCAGCCATGGCATGGTACTCTGCGTCCGTCAATTGGTTCTGAGGCTGAGTGAAAGCAGAGATTGAGGAAAAAAGTATAAATATAAAAAACACAAAAGGGAGCCTTCCTTTTTTAAGGAATACTCCCTTATGTGTTTTGCTTTTTTTCATTCTATCTGTCGGCTATTGACCGTTCTAATACATTCCTCCGCCCATGCCTCCCGGGGGCATTGCAGGCGCAGGTTTATCTTTCTCGGGGATATCGGTTATTACGCATTCTGTCGTAAGCATCAAAGCCGCTATACTGGCAGCGTTTTGAAGCGCGGTCCTTGTGACTTTTTTAGGATCAATAATGCCGGCGGCTATCATATCCACATAATCGGCATTTTGCGCGTCAAAACCAATGTTGCCTTTTTCGGTTTTTACTCTCTGCGCTACTACAGAGCCTTCTTCTCCCGCATTTTCAGCGATTTGCCTTATAGGCTCTTCCAATACTCTTCTGATTATTTCAACGCCTATTTTTTCATCGCCTTTTGCTTTTACATTATCGAGCGCGCTTATAGAACGAAGCAGCGCAACTCCGCCGCCGGGAACAATGCCTTCCTCAACAGCTGCTCTTGTTGCGTGCAGCGCGTCTTCTACTCTTGCTTTTTTCTCTTTCATCTCGGTCTCTGTTGCCGCGCCTACGTTTATAACCGCTACTCCGCCCGATAATTTAGCAAGGCGCTCCTGCAGTTTTTCTTTATCGTAATCGGAATCGCTGTCTTCTATCTGCTTTTTAATCTGGTTTATCCTGGCGTTGATCTTGCTCTGCGAACCTGCGCCCTGTATAATCGTGGTGTTGTCTTTATCTACTGATATTCTCTTCGCGGTACCTAAATCATCCAGGGTAACATTTTCAAGCTTTATCCCCAAATCCTCGGTTATGGCTTTCCCGTCGGTAAGTACTGCGATATCCTCGAGCAGAGCCTTTCTTCTGTCGCCGTAGCCCGGGGCTTTTACTGCTGCGCATGCCAATGTGCCGCGGATTTTATTTACTACTAAAGTCGCCAATGCCTCGCCATCTATTTCTTCCGCTATAATTAAGAGCGGTTTACCTGTCCTTGCAATCTGCTCTAACAGAGGAATCATGTCTTTCATAACGGAAATTTTCTTCTCGTGTATGAGTATGTAAGGGTCTTCCAGGGAAACTTCCATTTTCTCGGCATCGGTGACAAAATAGGGAGAAAGATAGCCCTGGTCAAACTGCATACCTTCTACCAAATCAAGAGTTGTTTCCATTGATTTCGCCTCTTCGACAGTTATGACGCCGTCTTTTCCAACCTTATCCATTGCCTCTGCGATAAGGCTGCCTATAGTAGTGTCTCCGTTGGCAGCTATTGTGCCTACCTGGGAAATTTCTGTTTTGCCCTTTATGTCTTTTTTGATTTTATTAAGGTATTCTATTACCGCTTCAACTGCCTTCTCGATGCCTCTTTTTAAAGCCATGGGGTTTATGCCGGCTGTTACGTTCTTAAGGCCTTCGGCATAAATCGCCTGCGCTAAAATTGTGGCTGTAGTGGTACCGTCTCCGGCTGTATCCGATGTCTTCGATGCCACTTCTTTTACAAGTTCCGCGCCTATGTTCTCATAAGCATCTTCAAGCTCTATTTCTTTTGCAACAGTAACGCCATCTTTTGTTATGGTGGGTGAACCGAATTTTTTATCCAAAACTACGTTTCTGCCTTTTGGGCCCAAAGTAACTTTTACCGCATGGGCTAATTTATCCAAGCCCTCTTTTATCTTTCTTCTTGCTTCATCGCTAAAAAGTAACTGCTTTGCCATGTTTTTTCCCTTTCCTTTATTCTATTATCGCTAGCACATCTTCTTCTTTAATAATAAGATGTTCTTCGCCGTTCAGCTTTATTTCAGTACCGGAATATTTTCCGTAAAGTACCTTATCGCCTACTTTTACTTCCAGGGGTTCTATTTTGCCGTTTTCCAGCATCTTACCTTTTCCCACCGCAACTACCTTTGCTTCCTGCGGTTTTTCCTTTGCAGTATCGGGTAAAATTATGCCGCCTTTGGTTTTTTCCTCTGCCTCCAGAGGCTTTACCAATATCCTGTCGCCTAAAGGCTTTATCTTTGCCATATGCTGTCTCCCTCCTTATATTTTGAGTTTTTCACGATTGTTAGCACTCTTATTCGAGGAGTGCTAATTAGTCTTTAAAAAATATCCAAAAACTACTTATTGAAAAAAATGCAGGTTTCTAACTTGGAGAATGAATTTTACCAAAATTACAAATTTTGTCAAGAAAAATTTTTGATATACCGTTATTGCGAGCAAACGCAGTGAGCGAAGTCCTGAGCGTAGTCAAATGGACTTCGTCGCTATCGCTCCTCGCAATGACGCACTAATAAAATACCTTTTAATATCAGGCCTTTATCGACTTTATCGATAAACTTGCAGTTTTTATAAAACATATCCGCTGCACCGCCTGTTGCTATTACTTTTGTTTTGCCTTTTGTATGTTTTTTTATTGCGCTTATTAAGCCGTCGCACATAGAAAACAATCCATATGTCGCGCCGCTTAATATGCTCTCTTTGGTGTTTTTACCTATTAAATGCCCTGTTTTTTTAGGGAATTTTGCCATAGGTAAAAGCGCTGTATTTTCATAAAGCGCGTCCAAAGAAATACCTATCCCTGGGGCTATTACCCCGCCCTCATACGCGCCGCTTTTATTTATATAATCGAATGTTATGGCAGTGCCGAAATCTATTATAATCGCGGGTGAGCCATATAATTTCTTACAGGCATAAGCAACCACCAGCCTATCCTGTCCGACCTGCTTTGGACTCCCATAAAGATTTTTTATCGGGACTTTTATATCTTTACCTATTATCTTTGCTTTTATGCCGAATTCTTTATGCAAAATACCATATATCTGTTTCGTTTTTTTCGGCACGACACTGCAAATAACAGCCCCAGAAAAATTGTGACAGCCACCGATTTTCCTGCGTATAAATAGGTGGCTGTCACAATTTTTTGTGGCAGCATCAAAAACCTTAACAAGCCCGTTCTTCTTGAATAAGCCAAACGTAATATTAGTATTTCCTATATCTATTGCTAATAACATGTTCC
>JAFGKX010000003.1 GCA_016928375.1 Candidatus Omnitrophota bacterium
GGCTTTAAATGGAGGTATTATAGCACTATCAATAGAGGACATTTCTAAATCGGTATAATAGGACATTATCATATCGGGATGACATATGATTTTAAAAATCGTGACAGCCACCTATTTTTCTGTTTTCCTGGGCCTGCCTACGCGCCGCTGCCTCAGGTTCTTATTTATAATCTTTTCCAGTTTTCTTATAACGGAAAACTCCGTAAATGGCCTACCTGTTTTTGTGCACCATTCTAATTTATTAATCATTATTTTGGGTTCGGTACTTTTAAGTTCTTTTTTCCATTCATCCGGTTGGGGCAAAAAATCAGATTTCTGTAATATGCCTGAATAATCTTTTTCACCTATATGAAATAACGCGCTTGACCATCTCCATTGCCATGCCTCATCAACTAATTTTGCCTTTACCGGATTTTGCTCGAGATAACGTGTAGCCACATATGCATGGTTGTCATCCATGCAGCATGAATAAAATCTACTTTCCCAAAGATGGCCTTTGAGCCGTTTCTTTTTGTTTATAAACTGAGAATATTTTGCATTTACAACGTCAAAAGTTTTCGCCATAGAGTCTCCTTTTTTGGGCACAACTATAAAATGCACATGATTATTCATTAGGCAATATGCCAATATACTTAAACGATATTTTTCGCTATATTTTTTTATCAAGCTTAAATAATATAACTTATCTTTATCGCAGAAAAAAATCTTTTGGCTATAGTTGCCTCTTTGGCTTACATGGTGCGGATAGCCTTTTATTACCAACCTAGCTATTCGCGGCATTTTAACACCTCCATAAAAATAGATGCCCACCTGCCGGCAAGCGGGGCTGTCATAATTTCTTCATTCCGGATATTTTTTCTTCTATTGACATTGTCTTCTGCATATTCTTATAAATTCCGGATTTCATCGTATCCAGTTCCATTTCTATCTTGTCCAGTTTCAAAATAACGGTTTCCAGGTATTCTTCCTGCGGCAATTTTACCCTTTTACCCATTTTTACCTCCGTGCGCTGAAAGATACCCTCCTGTGAGCGCATCTATCCTTGCTGTTAGTTCTTCCAGCCTCAATATCTGCATTTCCAATGCAGCATCCCCGGGTTTTCCGTTCATAATATCAGATTGCAATCTTTTTCTTTCAAAATAAAGCCCTGTTACCTCTGTCAGAATATCATCGCGCAGCTGCACCATAAGCCTCGAGCGCACATCTATGCTGGTTTGATCCGGATTCCATAAAAGTTCGCCCAGGTCCCAACTCAAAGACATCGAATACCCCCAGCTTCTATCTTCAGGCCCGACAATAAATACATCGGGGTTATTTGTCCCGCCTCTGTCTAAATCGATATTATTGTCAGCATCATAGTCAAGCCCCACTGACACTTTAGGCATCCACGCACTATTTTTCGCCGCCTCTCTCATATTTTTAATTTTATCAGGGTTTACTTCCGCATATTCTACGGCGGCTTCTTGTATTTTTCTTATATCGGGCTCATCAGTAAGTTGTTTTTTAATCAAAACGGCATATTTGTTTCCGCAATCTTTCAAAACACTTTTTTCCTCTTTAAGGGAATATTCATATATGCCTTCCAAAGTAGCGGCATAAAGACAATTTGTTTTTCCGTCAAAAACCAGCTTATTTACACGATAAGACAGCGTGCTAAGCATCTGCCATTTATCATTTAGCTTTTTATCAAACAAAAACACGCCATGTTCGGTTGCCGCAATAATCTTATTACTAAGTAATAATACATCCTCTATACAGTTATCAATAAGCCCTGAATCGGGCATTTTATTCCAACTGTCGCCGCAATCTCCCGAGATAAATATTCCATTGCTGCAGCCTGCGCATAATATATTATTAGCCCTATCGGACTCAAGGCATTTTACCGTATTGTTATTTTCTTCCTCCTGTACAGCTTCTTCCTGTTGCTCGCTGGCAAAGCCTTCTTTGCTTTTCTTGACCACAAAAATACGCTTCCAGTTATCTTCCGAAACACCTTTTCTGTATATACCGTCATCCGTAACTACATATGCATAATCATTGAAAAATACAATGTCTATTATCGCCTTATTCTTAAAATAGCTTATCTCCTCCCATCTCCCCGCACTGTTGTTTACAAAAAGGCCGGCCTTTGTACCTGCGTATATTTTTTGTGATGCAGCCACACAGGTTTTTACGCATGTAATATATTTTTTATCGCCCCAACCCTTAAGTATTCGCGTTGCTTCATTTAAAGCGGGCTCGATTTTATACAACCCATTTGTCGTGGCAAGGTAAAGCAGCAAATTATCGCTATCAGCTGCCGCAAAATCATTTATCTTGGCGCTGCTTTCGTTTAAAAATAACATACGCTGCCATGAGGCTGCGCTATCACTGCTTACATAAACCGCATTATCGGTAGCCGCCAAAAGGCACCCGGTTGCCAATAATGAAACCACCGCTTTTTCATCCACGCCTGCGTCTTTCTTCTGCCAGACAGGCTCCTGCGCAAAACAAAAATTCACCTCTGCTAAAAATACCAGAATCCATAAAAACGCTTTTTTCAATCCGCATCTCCCTTCCCCACCGGTTGCTGTTTATCTATCTGGCTGATTATTTATGATGTTTTTTATAGTGTTTTCAAAATTACCACAAATTTGATTTTTTGTCAAATTAAATTTTATTATTCATCAAATTTATATGATAATTCGCAAAATTTATATTGACAGGGGATAACAGGCATGGTAATATTTATCCTGTAACTGGAGGCAAAATGGAAATAGGCAAAATAATAAGAAGCATGAGAAAGCAAAAGCGCATGACACTTAAAGATTTATCCGAAAAAAGCCGCGTTGCTTTAGCCACCTTAAGCCGTATGGAAACAGGAAAAATGATTGGCACCGTAAAATCGCACAGCAATATAGCCGGGGCGCTTGATGTTACCCTTACCGATTTATACAGCGGGTTTGAAATAAAATCGCAACGAGTAGAAATGCGCCCGCACAAGGAAAAACCGGATGTATTCATCCACAATGATAAAGCGTTTTATGATATACTTACAAAAAAAGTTCTATCAAAGAAAATGATGCCTGTAATGCTAAGGCTTGAAAAGGGCGCAAAAACAGCAGATGAACAATCTCATAAAGGCACTGAAAAATTTTTATACATTTTAAGCGGGCATTTACAGGCAAACGTCGACGGAAAAACATACCTGCTGAAGGAAGGGGACAGCTTTTATTTCGATGCTTCCCTGCCGCACTGTTGGAAGAATACTTCGAATAAACCAGCCAAAGCGTTATGCGTAATAACGCCGGCAACATTATAAAAAATAGGGAGTTGGCCCCATTTTAGGAGGAGTACATGGACAAGGTTAAAATATTGATATGCGATGATGAAGAAGGCGTACGGGAATCCTTACGCCTTATACTTGAAAAAGATTATGAGCTTGTATTCGCAAATGACGGCGAAGAAACGATAAACAAAATTAAACAGGATAATGAAATAAAAATTATACTTATGGACATAAAAATGCCTAAGCGCGATGGGCTTAATATGTTAAAACAGGTAAAACGTGATTTTCCAGGCGTTTCGGTAATAATGATAACCGGTTACCAGACCGCTGAAATCGCAGCTGAGGCAATAAAACTTGGGGCGCTGGACTACATCGTAAAACCAATCGATTCAAAACAGGTTCTGACATCTATCCGCAAACTTATATAATATATGCCTATATACTCATATTGCGCAACTTCTCTAGCAACAGTAGCGACATCTCTCCTTTTTGGATTTTTCGTTATTTATAAAAATCCGAAAAGTAATACGCATAGAAGCCTCTTCATGCTTAACGCAACTGTAGCTGTATGGAGCTTGTTTTTATTCTTACATTACATTTCAAAAACACATCAAGCAGCCCTTCTGACCGGCAGGTTATTGCATATAAGCTCGGTATTCATTTTGCCTTTTTACCTTTTGTTTATCGTTCACCTTCTCGATATATATAAAGAAAAGATAAGGATAATATTTTCATCTTTTGCTTTAAGCTTAATTTTGCTTTGTTTCAGCTTTACACCATTTTTCATAAAAGATGTAAGCCCGAAATTAAATTTTACATATTATGCCGATGCAGGCGCATTTTATATTTTATGGATAGCATTATATCTCATGACGGCAATATATGCGCTTTTTCTTATGATAAAAGCTATGCCGGGTGCGGATAAACAAAAGAAAAATCAGATAAGATACGTTCTAATCGCTTCTGTTATGAGCTTTGCGGGCGGAGCTACGATATATCCTTTATGGTATGGCGTTCTTATGCCGCCATTTGGGGAACACATAATATTTATCTACCCAATAATCCTGGCATACGCGGTGTTAAAGCACAAGCTTTTGGACATAGAGATTGTAATAAGAGAAACAATAACATATTCCCTTCTAGCGTTGTTTATAGGCATTATTTATCTTTTAATGGTTTTATTCGCTGACAGGTTTGTTGCTGCGGCCATATCAGCAGTAATTATTACCATATTGTTTACGCCCGTAAAAACCCATATTCAGGCATTGGTAGATAAATTTTATGCCGCAGGTACACGCTCAAAAATAAAAAAAGAGTTTGAAAAATTCAAGAATGAATTGGAACAATCCGATAAAATGAAAGCAATAGCAACCCTGGCAGCAGGTATGGCTCATGAAATTAGAAATCCTCTGACAGCCATAAAAACATTTACCGAATATTTACCTGAAAAATTCGATGATAAGGTTTTTAGAGAAAAATTCACAAGGATTGTCGGGGCTGAAGTAGAAAGAATAAATTCAACAATAACACAATTACTCGAATTCGCAAAACCAAAACCATTAAATTTAAAAAATACGGATATCCACATCCTATTAAATGATACGGTAGCACTTCTGTCCGAGCAACTGATTAAAAATAAAATAACTGTTCATAAAGCCTTTAAAGCCGCAGCAGGCAAAATGGGCTCCGACCCAGAAAAGCTAAGGCATGTATTTTTTAATATATTAAAAAATGCCATTGAATCCATAAGAAATGGCGGAGAAATATTCATAAGCACCAGACAGAATAAATATTTATTCGTAGAAATTCGGGATACTGGATGCGGAATGACGCAGGAACAACTATCGCGCGCATATGACCCTTTCTTTTCCAATAAAGAAAACGGTACTGGCTTAGGGCTATCTATCGTACATAGCATAATGAAAGAATTAAAAGGCGGAATAATCATCAAGAGTGAGCTTGGCGAGGGAACGACGGTAGTATTAAAAATAGGGAGTTGACCCTATTAATACAGCACCGGCGGCATTTCGCCGCGGGAGGTGCGGGCCTCGCCTTTTATTGTGGAGCCGATACCTTCAAATCCTACAAGGAGCGCCTCGACAATCAGCGGATCGAAGTCTTTACCTACGCCATCTTTAAGGCGCTCGGCTGCTTTCTGATGCGTCATCGCCTTTCTGTATGGCCTGTCGGATATCATGGCGTCATAGGCATTGGCAACTGAGAGCACTCTTGACGCAAAAGGTATTTCATCGGATTTTAAGCCGTCAGGATAGCCGGTGCCGTCAAAGAATTCATGATGGTATCTTATGATTCTGATAACAGGGGTCAATTCCTGTATCGGGGCGAGTATTTTAACGGCGATGTTGATATGATTTTTTACAACAGCGCGTTCTTCCGGAGTAAGCTGGCCTTCTTTGTTCAGGATAGAATCGGGTATCGCGACTTTTCCTACATCGTGAAGAAGCGCGGCTATTTTCAGGTTCTCCAGAAAATCAGGGTCGCGGCTGAAGCCCGCATTCATTTTTTCAAGGCCTTTTATGATAATCATACAGTATTCTATTATTCGCTGCGTATGCTGGCGGCTGTAGGTGTCGCGTAAATCGACCGCGTATGAAAACGCCGTAGCTGTATCCATAAACACTTCGTGCTGCTCGTTTAATAAGCGCGCTATTTTTTTAATCTGTTCGTTTAATTCCCCGTACATGCGCGCGTTTTCAATAGCAACCGCGGCTGAATTTGCCAGGGTGGTTAAAAGCGACATGTCATCTTTTGTGTATCCGGCGCCGGAGAGTTTGCTGCCCAGCACGAGAAAACCTATCATATCCTGCTTGATAAACGCGGGCACGCATGCGGTAGCTTTAAGGCTGCGCATGCTTACGCGCAATTGCTCGAGCGTCCTTTTCAGTATAAGCTTATGCGGAAAAATGGCCTCTTTCTGAAGCCAGTTTGTAATGTCGTCCATCAACATAAAGGACTTTTTTTCTTTCATCCAGTCAATCAAAGCATTCGTGGGGTTTAGGTGCTGCTCTACCTCAGAATCAATCTTGCGGGAGGCCCTGCGCTCATAATATCCGGAATCTTTATTATAAAGATATATCGAAACATTCGTAATCCGCATATGTTTTGTAAGAATACCGACAATAAGCTTAACCAGCCTGTCTACCTCAACTATAAAAAGCATACCCTTGCCGGCGTTTTCGAGTATATTCTGGTAATTATATTTTCTCTGATATAAAAATTTATCGGTCCAGGCAGCGAGAAAATGCTCAAGCGGGCGTATGAAAATAGCTATTACAAAAATAGCTGATATGGGAAAAATAAACCTGTTTATATGATATTTCACCTCTATTACATTCTGCATGATAAATACAATACTTACGAATGTACCTACTATCATCCCATAAAGCAGTGAAAATATAAGCGTCCTTCTTTTTAAAAGTTCTATATCCATTAATCTCGCGGTATAGATAGCGATAGCTATAAATGTGCAGGCAAATGGAATAAAAAATGCTGCCATTGATTCAAGGCGCGGCAGAAATACGCCGTATGCCGGCAAAAACGAAAATGTCCCGGCTCCAAATCCCAAAACAGCGGCTATGGATACATACCGCAGTTGTTTTTTTGCCAGATGCGTAAGCCTGTTGTAATTGCGCAATGCTATAATGTGCGCAAGTATAGGGTATGATACAAAATATACAACAAATGCCCAGCAGTATTCGCCTGCGACAGGCCAGTAAACTTCATAATTTAAATTCGAGCCCTTGCATATATAATCAAACGGCCCTGCGCTTAAAACAGCGAACGCGGCTGATAAAATATACCCTGCCCACACAAGATAGCTGTAGGTTTTCTCGAAGCTCAGCATTCTCATGATAAACCTGAAATAAAAAGCAGGTATGAATATCGCGAATGCGCAATATAAACTAACCCATATTATTGCCTCAGATGGCGAAGAAGCGCTTACCATGTTAAATGTGCCTGCTGCCCATAGCGCAATGTTTGCCATAAGCATAAAATACGCCTGCACTACCCTGCCGCCGCGGCCTTTGAAAAATATCATACCGCCTAAAAACAAAGTTGTAAGTATTGTAAGCATCGACGATATAAGATACGCCTCGCGCATCATTGGCTTTCCCTCACAATCTCGCCTATAAGGCCTTTGGTATACGCCTTCATAAAAGCTCCTACAACATACGGATCGAATTGTTTCGCGGAATTATCGTTTATTTCGCGCGTAGCGATGTTTTCATCCAGTGCCTTTCTGTAAGGCCGGTTGGATGTCATCGCGTCAAAAGTATCCGCTACAGCCATTATCCTTGCCATAAATGGGATATTTTCTTCCCTTAGTTTATCAGGATAGCCTGTGCCGTCGTATCTTTCATGATGATGCCGCACAGCAGGCACAATATCCCAAAGGCCCCGGACAAAATCCAGCACTTTCGCTCCGATTACCGGGTGCTCTCTCATCTTTTTCCATTCTTCGTCATTCAACGGGCCCTGCTTCTGCAATATTCTGTCAGGTATGGCTATTTTGCCTATGTCGTGGAGCAGCGCAGCCAGATTGAGCCTTTGTTTGAAATATTTTTGTTTCTGCTCATTCCCGAACATCACCAGTTCCATCTGATCAGCCAAGGCAAGGCTGAATTTGGTGACTCTTTCGGAATGGCCGTGGGTGTACGGGTCACGGGCATCTATCGCGTTAGCAAACGCAACTGCCGCGTGCGAAAACATGACTTGTTCTTTTTCGTATATACGCTCTATCTCGCGCGCTTTTTGCTCTAATTTACCGTACAGGATAGCGTTTCGTATGGCAATGGCAGCTTCATTCGCAAGCGTGCTTAAAAGCTCAAGGTCGTCGTGGGTATACAAATCGCCGCTTTTTTTATCGCCCAATATCAAAATACCCAAAAGTTCATCTTCTTCATAAAAGCTCGGCACGCATATATTCGCTTTTAAAGATACGAGCGCGGATTTTATTTTTACGAGATCGGATGTCAGGACCTGCTCATGCGGGTTGCTTTTTTCTTCTTTTAGCAAGTGGCTTATTTCTTCCAGGGCAACGGGCTTTTTTGTTTCTTTTAACAGCGTTATCAGCGGCTCCCTGTCCTGAAATTCCGTCCATTGGGCTACGCCGGATGGAAATCTTGACGACTTCAGGCGATAGTTGCCGGTAATATCGTCGAATATATAAATTGCCACGTTTACAGGTTTTAGGGTTTTACTTACAATGTGAGCTATGAGCCCTAATAAGCGCTCGGGCTTTCGTATGGTGGCCATGCCTTCCGCAGCATCTTTTAAGGTCTGCTGGTATTTCTGCCGCTTTTTGAATAAAAGCTTGCCTATTGTAGCGTATGTAAGCCTTTCAATCGGGCGCACTGCTATCGCGACTAAGAACAATGCTGCTGCCGGAAAAATCACCTGATGTGTTCCTATAAACGGCTCAAGGAATTTCTGCGCAATAAACATGACAAACACAAATATCCCAACAGCGAATCCGAATATTCCGGCAAATACTGCTGTCTCGCGTATAATAACTTCGATATCCATGAGGCGATATCGAAGAATAGCATAGGCCATAATTATCGCGTATAATACAACAAAAAAGTTACCAAATGGATATATGCTGGTATTAAAATCCAATAGAAAATTCGTAGAGCCGCCCCCGAAACCAACAAGCCCCGCTAACAGTATATATTTAATGCGATTTCGTCGCATAGAATCTGAGATTTTATATTCTTTATAAAGTAAAAAATGTGAATAAACTATAAAGACAAAGAAAATTAACAAGAATGGGTAATATAATATACCTGGCTTTATGGGCCAGTAGTTAAAATTAGCTCTTGGCTCGATGCCAGCAATAAAATATTTGGTAAAGCTTATTGCTAAAAAGAAAAAACCTATTAAATAACCCGATATTATAATTTTTCTTTTCTGTTTCCTGCAATCTAAGAGCGCACAAACGTAGTGAAAAAATAAAAATGGAAAATTAATTGTTCCTATGTATAAAACGCGTTGCCAATTTAATGCCTGTTCTTTTGATTGTGCTATTACACAGCCAAAAAGCCCGAGAGTCCATAAGGAAATGGCTATACTAAATAATCCCCATAGCTTATTAATTATTTTTTTTCTTCCGTGCCAATAGACAAATATTCCTAGTGCAATAGCAAAGATAAATGTAAAAAGGCAGGATAAAGCAAACGCGTTCATACTATCATTCCTTATTGTGTATAAAATTATTTATGTTTTTCAACAAGGCTATGGATAATTTCTTATTACCCTTTACTTCCGTGACGTTAAAAAAACTATCCATAATAAAGGCCCTGTGTTTATTCCCCAATTCCAAAAGATCGTTGGCAACGATAAAATCAGCCTTGGAATAAAGCATGCTCTTTTTTGCTATGTCGAGTAGTTTTGCTCTGGTTTTATTTACCTCTAATTTGAATTTTACCAATACGATATCGGAATCGTATTTCTTTATCTGGTCAACGATCTTAATCGTAGGGACAAATGTGATAGTCAGGTGCTTCTTATTTGACTTTATTTTCCCACCAGATGTGTTTAGGGGTTTATAATCGGACACAGCGGCCGAATGAATACATACATCGTAAATCTTTTTGCTTATTTCTTTTTTTACCAGCTTATGCAGATAATCAAAATATTTAAATGGAATTATTTTTAAATTGGGTATATTGTTTTTCACTTGCAATCTTGTGGGTCCAAGCGCCAAAACCACTTTAGCGCCTTGATTCGCAGCTTGAATTGCTATAGACAATCCAGTTCTTCCGCTAAAAATATTGGTCAAGACCCGCACTTTATCTAGCGGAACCCATGTAGACCCTGCTGTTATGAATATTTTTAAATTTTTAAGCGATTTATACATGACAATATAATTTTAATATAAGATATAATGGAAAATTTTTATTTTTTAACCATTTGACATAATTCTTTTGCATTTCATAAGAATTTTCCGCTTGTTTTTTTTCGGTCCTCAGAAATATTAAAAATGAATTTCCTATACTCAACAACAGAAAATTTGCATTTTTTGGTTTTTTGATCAACTTGTCATCAATATTAGCAAAAGGCCCTAAATCTTCGTAGATATGCTCCTTATCAAAACTAATAATCTTGTCTATGTTAACCTCATGGTTATCGTCTGCCAATTCCACCAGATGTGCAATAGAATAAATTCCACCAGCTTTCGAAGCCAGTTCCGCGTCTGTTGAGGAATCACATTTTATCCATTTGCCATTTATATATATCTGAGCGTATATATGAACGGAATTTTTAGATACTTTATTCTTTAACATAGGAAGCATCAACGGGCCAAAGAAATTCTGCGCATCCACTTTTAATATCCCATATGCCGCCGGGATATTGCACGACCTAAGCATAGCAATCAACAGATTGGATTTATTAGTGCACATACCGCGGCCCCTTTCCAGGGTTTCACTCGCTTTTATGTCCCATCGGTCAAAAGAATATTTGATATTATCTCTTACGAAGTTAAACAATGCAATAGCCTTGTCCTTGTCTTCGGGTAAATCTTTGGTTAATTCACAGGACTTATTTATTATTGATCTATGTTTACAATCGCAGAATTTTGTTTCTTGTAAAAATTCATTCATTTATTATACATAACCTCGGTTATGGCTTTGAATATGTCTTCGATTTTGGCTAATGCCCCAACACTGTATTCTCCACAGGCTAACCTACCTTCTTTTGGCGGTATTATATAATATTTATTAATGGACTTATTGCCTGCCTTAACTTTTGTCGATGATAGCACATTAATGTTTCTTGTTACGGCTGGACTATTCCACATGTTAGTGTTCATGGCTGGTGCAATAAATATCGGCTTTTCAGCTGATAACGACATTGCAGTCGTACTTAGCAAATCATCTGCTATACCATTTGCTATCTTGCCTATTATATTGGCTGTGGCAGGAGCTATTACTAAAAAATCACACCATTTTGCCAAGGAAATATGCTGTATAGCAGCATCCAATGCCCTTTCTGCAAACATGTCTACATAAACCGGATTGCCAGACAAGGCTTCAAAAACACAGGATTTTATAAAAAGTTCGGTATTTTTAGTTAATACAACCTTTACTTCCATGTTATTTTTCATAAGAATATTTGTAAGCGAGCAGGCTTTGTAACAGGCTATACTGCTTGTAACTCCTAATAATGCACTAAGTTTTTTCCCCATATTTTCAACCCTCCTTGA
>JAFGKX010000024.1 GCA_016928375.1 Candidatus Omnitrophota bacterium
CCTTTTTAATCAGGTGCAGTAATTTTTCAAGCCGCTTTAAAACGCTCTTATGTTCCTGCGAACTGCTTGCTTTTAGACTTGGGTGTATCGACATTTTAATTACCTCCAATTTTTGCGAAGCAAAAATTGTCCCGAGCGTTACTAAAATCCGAGCAGGCGCGAGGATTTAACATTAGCGAGGGGCAATCTTCACTTCTTCTTTTTTATTATATAATCCTTGTATTTATCTTTAATTTTTGCGGCAAATGCTTCCGCTTCCTGCCTGGTATTAAAACCTGTTATATTTACAACAAAATGCTTATTGCTTTTTATAATCTCTGCATTAAAACCTTTGCCTAAAAGAAAATTCTTTTCTTTTTCCGCAAATTTTGCATCTGTATAACTGGCTACCTGTATAATATACTGTCCTGCCTGAGCGATTGTTCGGCCGGGCTCTTTATCTATTGTTATCGCCTCGCTCGCTATTTCCCTGTCCTGTATTTTTTCCGAAACCATTTCCTTCTGGGGCGTTACCGCAGCCGCGCCTAACAGCTTGCCTCTTTCTACTCCCAGCGAGAAAAATATCACAAGCAATATTATAAAACCTATGGAACCAAGGATCAATTGTTCATTAGATAAAACAAAAGTATGTATCTTTTTCCCGGTATCCTGCCGCGGCAGTTTCTTTTTAAACCGCCCGGACTGGGAAAATTCATCGAAAAGTTCCGGTTGTATCTCGCGCCTTTCGTCCATCCCGCACCTTTTTGTTACTCCCGCAGCCTGTTTTCTAAAAGGTGCGGGATCCATAGAGGCAGTATTATAACATATAAGTTTATTATTTCAAATAAAATTATAACATTTAGTATTATAGGAAAAATTGTAACAGCCGCCTATTTTTCCAAGCTTGGCTGAAGAAAAAATAAATATTGCACACTTTTGCAGGCTTGTCGGAGCGACTGTGAAAAATCGCGAGTTCCTTAATGGCAGGTAGCTGAGCGATTTTTCCACACAGCGAAGCAAAAAGTGCCCTTCGCCGAAGGCGAAGAATCCTTTTTGCGAGCGGCAAGCGGAGACAAGCCTGCAAAAGTAAGATAGCTACTTATTTTATACTTAATTTGAACAGCGGGGTGGAGAATTGGATAGAGGGTTTTTTGAGGTTTCCGTTTATATAAAGCTCTACTATTGAATACTGCTGCTCTCTTTTGAAAAATATGCTGCGTATTTCCTCCGGTATTTTCGAGGTAATGTTATCCGATAAAATAAGTTTTACGGTATAAGAAATTTGGTTGTCGTTTTTTGTGGTGCCATTAGCAAAAAATGTAACATCGCTGCCTTTGGCTTTAAGGTCTTTTATTATTAGTTCTTTTGGTTTTATATAAACTATGCCCTCTACAGTATTAAATTCAAACAAGCCGATTGGGGTTATATAGAATAACTCGATAATACCTTTTATAACCTTTGATTCTGCGTTCGAAAAATTAACATTTTTTAAGGAAATATCGAGCGCTGTGTTGTTTTTCAGAATTCCTAACACATTGTATTTTATAAGGCCCTCTTTTATAGCGCAGCGCAAACCTGTTCTGTTTTTAATCTGGGCGCCTTTGATAGCCAAATTACCCGGAAGTAAAAGAGTGCAGCTTTTTAAAGTTACATCCATACCCAGGGCCTTTGACAGAAAAAAAGAAACCGGATATTTTGCCAGCGGCGTTTTCAGGATAATTACGCAGACAAGCAGGGCACAAAGTGCGGTTACTGTCGATATCTTGATAATTTTAAGCATATTGTATAAGGTCAGATATTATGCAGGTGTTTTTCTATCTCTTTTATTATGTTGGCATCCGTAGTATAAGAATAACCCGTCGCGGTGGCGGATTTATGCGTATCCAGTATCTTTACCTTTGCAAGGTCTTTTAAGGCCTTATTGACTTTAGCCCTGTCGTAATTAATCCATGCCGATACGCCGCGAGGAGTATCTATGCTGGACGGATTCTGATGGAAAAAAATAATTATCTTTTTGTGTATATCTAATTTAAAAAATTTTTTTAAGTTCATGTTTATGCGCCTTTACTAAATTATCCAGCCTGTCGTCATTAAAAAGCCGCATAAATGCCGTTACGACTTTCGGATCAAACTGGGTTCCTGATTTGGATTCTATTTCTGCCACAGCTTTTGCCACTTTAAGCCTGGGCCGGTGAGGGCGCTCCATCATCATTGCTTCAAAGGCGTCGGCCACTGCCATTATTCTTGCGCCTATGGGTATCTTGTCGGCCTTCAAGCCATCCGGATATCCTGTGCCGTCATGCCGTTCATGGTGATGCAATATTATGGGAATGGTTGATTTTAATGCCGACAGATGCTGCATTATCTCAACAGCCTTTTTTGTGTGTTTTTTCACTATGTTAAATTCTTTTTTATCAAGCGGCGCCGGTTTTTTAAGGATTTGCTCCGGGACAAATACCTTGCCCAAATCCGGCAATAATGCCGAAAAGTGAAGGTTTCTCATTTCGTTATCCGAAAGCCCTGTTTCTCTGCCAAGGGCCAGCATAAGTTCAACAAATAAATTGGTATGCGTATAAACGCCGGGTAATTTTAAATCCAGCAACGAGGCAAGGGATTTTATACTGCCTATTGTTATATCCTGCTGTTCTTTGTAAAGGCTTGCATTCCTTATGGCTATCACTGCCTGTTCTGCCAGGGTATTAAGTATTTCCTGGTCGAATATCGTAAATTCTTTTTTGTCTATCTTGTTTCTTACGATAATAACGCCCAACACATCCTCTTCTATAAGCGGCACTGCAAGCATATCTTTTTTTAATATAGACCTTCCGCTTGAATATACTTTTTTTGCCAGAGGGTTATGCGTTTCGGTTATTTTGAAATAGTCTTTAGATTTCGCGTAATTTACCGTTGCCGCGCACCTTAATTTCGATTCTGCCTTATCTTTTATGTATATGGCTATGCGCTCGGCCCTCAACACCTGTAAAGCCAAACGCGCAATCCTGGGAAATAATTCGTTTATATCCAGGGTAGAACCTATAAGCCTGTGTATGGTATGAATGGTGGAAAGCGCGATTGCCCTGGGGCGGATAACATCATATAATTTCGACAGTTCTATTTCCTTGTTTACTTCTTCCATGACGGAATTAGTAAAGCTGCACAAAAGCGAAAGCGAGGGGCTTAAAAGTTCTCTTTTAAGCCCTATCAAAGCCATGTAACCGTAAATATTGTCGCCTCTGCCCAACGGCACGCATAAGTCATAAAAACCGTTGTTTTTAAACTGGACCGGTTTCCTTGTCTTTTTGGCCTTGTTGATGTTTACCGTCAATGCCTTTTTGTGATTATGCGTTAAGCATAGCCCCGCTGATTTCAAGTCGTTAAATATCTCTTTTTTATTAGCAGATACAAATAACTGCCACTGAATATTTCCCAGTATGTTGCTGAATGCAGCCTGCTCTTCTTTAAATATTTCGCTTTGGGAAAATTTTTTTATAAATTCATTTTTATAGACATCTGCGTTTTTTGACATTTTAAACCCGTTCGTATGGATCAAAAAGTTTCTTGTATTCTTTCAAAGCGTAACGATCCGTCATCCCGGCTATATAATCGCACACCACCCTGTATGGGTCCTCGGTTCTTGTCCTTGCCTGATAACCGGTAGGCAGCTGTTCCGGCTGCAGGATATAAAGTTTAAATAATTCCTGTATAAAACGGCGCGCCTTATTCGACATCCTAAGAACTCTGTAATGCTGATATAGATTCTTAAATAAAAACAGCTTAAGCTGCTCCTTTTTCTCCTGCATCGCTTTGCTAAATACTGCTGTCTTGCCTTTTTTATTCCTTATATCGTTTACTGATCTTATACCATATTTTTTTATATTTTTTTCCGTTGCAATAATCAGGTCCGAGACCTGCGTATTTATAATTTCTTTTATTATCTGAAACCGCC
>JAFGKX010000025.1 GCA_016928375.1 Candidatus Omnitrophota bacterium
GGGCTCAGGCGGGCCGCTGAGGGATGTGCCTAAGAAAAAATTTTCTTCGCTTAAAAAATCATTTGTTTTAAAACACCCTAAATGGAATATGGGCCCCAAAATAACGGTAGATTCCGCTACTCTTATGAACAAAGGCCTTGAGGTAATAGAGGCGAAACACCTTTTTCAGATACCGGCAGATAAAATAAAAGTACTTATTCATCCGGAGGCGATAGTACATTCCATGGTGGAGTTTTCCGACGGCACCATTTTCGCGCAGTTAGGGCCTGCTGATATGAGGCTGCCTATACAGTATGCGCTTACATATCCTAAAAGGTCACAGACAATGCTCTCATCGCTTGATTTTAACAAGGTAGAGGCCCTGCATTTTTTAAAACCTGATTTGAAAAAATTTCCATGCCTGTACTTTGCCAATGTAGCATGCAGGCTCGGCGGTACTTATCCGGCTGTTTTGAATGCTGCCAATGAAATAGCGGTCTATGCTTACCTGGATGGTACAATAAAGTTTACGGATATACCAAAAATAATAGAAAAGGCATTGATAGGCCATAAATACATAGCAGACCCGTTATTGAGCGATATCTTTTCATCGGATAATTGGGCGCGCGAAAAAGCAAAGGTACTTATAAAATGATTTCCGCCATTACAGTGTTGATAGTCTTCAGCGTGCTGATTTTGATACATGAACTGGGCCATTTTGTTATGGCAAAGCGCATGAAAGTAAAAGTCGAGAAATTTTCTTTCGGGTTCGGGCCGAAGCTTTTCTCGTTTAAAGGCAAGGAAACAGAATACTTAATCTGCGCCATACCTTTGGGCGGTTATGTGAAAATGGCGGGCGATGACCCTGCGCTGGCGAGAGAAGGCAAAGACTGGGAGTATTTATCAAAACCCATAATTAAAAGATTCGGCATAGTAGTTGCCGGGCCCCTGACGAATTACCTTCTGGCGTTTTTACTTTTTTCCCTGATATTTATCCTGGGCGCGCCCACCTTTACCACCGAGATAGGAAAAGTGATTAAAGATTTTCCGGCATATTCAGCCGGCATAAGAGAAGCCGACAAAATCGTTTCCGTAAACGGCAAAGAAGTAAAATATTGGGATGATTTGTTATCCGAGATTACGAAGGCGCCTTCGGGCGAGCCGATGGATGTGGTGCTTTTACGCAAAGATAAAACTATCCGGATAAGATTGACGCCTAAAGTAATAACTACAAAAAATATTTTCAATCAGACGATAAAAATCGGAAAACTTGGCATAGCGCCCGCTGATAAAATAATCGCGTTAAAAGTATCGCCTGTGCAGGCGTTTTATCTGGGCGCCAGAAAAACTTTAGCCATAACAGCGTTTACATACAAAGCGCTATGGCATATGGCTACCGGAGGCATGCCGGTAAAAGAATCCCTTACCGGGCCAATAGGCATCGCGGCTGCGATAGGAAATGCAGCGAAGATGGGCATGATATATCTTATAGATATAACCGCGCAGATAAACCTTGCCATAGCTATTTTTAACCTCCTGCCTTTTCCTGTGCTGGATGGAGGGCATGTTTTATTTTTATTGATAGAAAAAATAAGAAAAAAGCCCCTGAGCCCAAAAGTCGAGCAGGTAATCACGCAGATAGCGATAAGCCTGCTCATAGCACTGGCAGTTTTTATCAGCTGGAATGATATAGCGAAATTCGTAATCAGATAAATTATATGATAAAAAGAAGAATCACCCGTCAGGTAAGCTTAGGCAGCGTAAAAATAGGTAGAAACTCCCCGGTATCCATACAATCCATGACAAAGACGGATACCAGGGATATTGCCGCTACCGTAAGGCAGGTAAAGAGCCTGGAAAGTTTAGGATGCGAGATAATCAGGGTAGCGGTAAAGGATATAAGCTGCGCGCAGGCAATAAAAAAAATAAAATCAAAAATAAAAATACCGCTTGAAGCGGATATACATTTTGATTACCGCTTGGCGCTGGAGGCGATAGCTTCAGGAAGCGACTCTGTTAGGCTTAATCCCGGCAACATAAGAAAAAAAGAGCATGTTGTAGAGGTGATAAAAGCCTGCAGAAAAAAAAATATCCCCGTACGCATAGGGCTTAATTCAGGTTCGGCGGGAACAAACAGCGCGAAAGGCATGGTGAAAGCAGCGCTGGATTATTTGAAGATTTTTGAGAAGGAAAAGTTTTTTGATATAATGATATCGCTTAAAGCAAGCGATGTATATACGACGATATGCGCGTACAGGGAAATGGCCAAAGTATGCGATTACCCATTTCATCTGGGTGTTACTGCGGCAGGGAGCGCTCAGGCAGGCCTTATAAAATCATCCATAGGCATAGGCGCGCTTTTAGCTGACGGCATAGGCGATACGATAAGAGTGTCCCTGACCGGTGAACCGGAAAACGAGGTAATAGCGGCAAAACATATTTTACAGTCGCTGGGTTTAAGAAAATTTTTTCCGGAAATAATCGCATGCCCTACTTGCGGGCGCTGCCAGGTGGACTTATCAAAAATAGTAAATAATTTTTACGATGCGATGCTTGATACAAAATATTCTACGCTTAACACCAAAATTGCGCTCATGGGCTGCGAAGTGAACGGGCCCGGAGAGGCAAAAGAAGCTGATATGGGAATAGCATTCGGAAAAAACGCAGGGACTTTATTTAAAAAAGGAAAAATAATAAAAAAAGTTTCCTATAAAGACGCTGTAAAGGAGTTAATTAAATTAATATGATCCCGCACCTTCCATATATTCAATATTTTGAACATCAGATAAAAGGATGCGGGGAGAACAAGGAAGGTGCGGGATGAAATGGTCGAAAGCCTTGATACCCACATTGAAAGAAACGCCCGCAGAGGCTGAGGCAGTAAGCCATAAGCTGATGCTGCGCGCGGGATTGATTAAAAAATTAATCGCTGGTGCGTACACTTATCTGCCGCTTGGTTTTAAGGTGCTCAAAAATGTGGAAAATATCGTGCGCGAAGAAATGGATTCCGCCGGAGCCCAGGAGCTTCTTATGCCCGCGATACAACCGCCGGAATTGTGGCATAAAACCGGCAGATATGCCCAGCTTGGCGAAGACATGATTAAATATAAGGACCGCTCGGGCCGTGAAATGGTTTTAGGCCCTACCCACGAGGAGGTTATTACCGATATCGCGAAATCTGAAATACGCTCTTACCGCGATATGCCGAAAATCCTGTATCAAATACAAACTAAATTCAGGGATGAGGCACGCCCGCGTTTCGGGGTAGTGCGCTCTAAAGAATTTATCATGAAAGATGCCTACAGCTTTGATGCGAATGAAAAAGGGCTTAATGAAAATTATGAGAAAATGTATGAGGCGTATCACAGGATATTTTCCCGCTGCGGCCTGGATTTTATCGCGGTCAAAGCAGACTCCGGTATCATGGGCGGAAGTGAATCCGCGGAATTTATGGTTGTAACTGATGCCGGCGAAGATATTATAGCGGTGTGCGCCTGCGGCTATGCTTCATCGCTTGACCCTGAGCAGGCCAAGCAGCAGGAAGGCTCATATGCCTGCCCTAAATGCAAAAACAAGAACATATCCTTAAAACGCGCGATAGAATTAGGCCATGTGTTTAAACTAGGCACAAAATATACAAAAGCCCTGGATGCTTTATTTTTGGATAAAGACGGAAAAGAAAAGCCGATTATAATGGGCTGCTACGGTATAGGCATAAACAGGATAATCGCAACCGTAATAGAAACTCATAACGACAAGGACGGAATTATATGGCCTATGTCAATAGCGCCGTATAAAGTAATTGTTATGCCGCTTAAAATAAACGATGAAAAGGTAATGCAGGCTGCGGAAAAAATATACAACGAGCTTAAAAAACAGGGTATAAGCTGCCTGCTGGATGACAGGGATATTTCCGCCGGAGTCAAATTTAAAGACGCTGATTTAATAGGAATTCCTATCCAGGCCGTAATAGGGCCCAATACTATAAAAGAGGACAAAATCGAGGTAAAGATGCGCGGAAAAGAAGATAAGGAAAAAATCCCACTTTCCGCAGCTATCGGCTATATTAAACCGCTGGCTTGCGGCTGATGACCCAATATATGCACCCCATACTTTTTTCTATAGGCCCGGTAACCATTTATACATACGGATTTTTAACAGCGCTAGGTATTCTTGTGGGGCTTTGCTTTGCGCTGGACGAGGCAAAGAGGCTTGCGATTCCAAGAGACACCATAATAAATTTATTTTTAATAATGGTAATCGCGGGCTTTATAGGAGCACGTTTTTTTTATATACTTACTGAGTTAAAGATATTTCTTTCTAACCCTATCAGTATGATTTTTGCCAGGCAGGGTTTTGTGTTTTACGGCGGTTTTATAACCGCTCTTTTGGCTATGTATGTTTATGCCAAAAAAATTAAGGCAGATACCTGGAAAATCGCGGATGTATTTGCGCCTACAGCCGCAATAGGGCATGCAATAGGCAGGGTGGGATGTTTTTTTTACGGCTGCTGCTACGGCTATATCCCGTTTGGAAAATTTACGATACCCGTACAATTGGCTGAAGCCGCAGCGCTCCTTAGCATATTTTTTATTTTAGTTTTTGTTTTAAGGCTGCGTAAGATTTATGACGGCACTGTGTTCTGGCTTTATGTATTTTTATACGCTGTCGCACGTTTTGCACTGGAATTTTTCAGGCATGATCCGCGTGGGCATATCTGGATATTTTCAACCTCGCAATTCATGGCTGTATTTGCGGCTGTAATTGCGGTGATAATGCTTATATTATTGCAGGCTAAGCGAAAAAATAAAGGAAAAATAGTATGATGAATAATGAAATAGTGAATAAGGCGCATACTGCGCAAGTGCCTGCTCAGCCGGCGCAGACCTTCTATGGTTTAGGTATTGCGCCGAAACTTCTTGATGCGCTGGAGCATATAAAATTTAAAACCCCGACGCCTATACAGCTAAAAACCATACCCCTGGCGCTGGAAGGCAAGGATATTATAGGAATTGCGCAAACAGGCACCGGCAAGACCCATTCTTTCGCTATTCCGATAATACAAAGGCTTATGCAGGTAACCGGTAAGGCCCTTGTCCTTGCCCCGACACGGGAATTAGCCATACAGATAGAAGAGGCATTTCAGGGGATCGCGTATTCGCTGGGCATAAAAACCGCCTGTTTAATAGGCGGGGCATCGATGCATAATCAAACGCAGGCATTGATGAAATATCCCCGTGTCGTAATAGCGACCCCCGGCAGGCTTCTTGACCACATGAGGCAGTGGAATATTATACTTGATGATGTGTGCGTACTGGTTCTTGATGAGGCGGATAGAATGCTCGATATGGGTTTTGCTCCGCAGATCGAACAAATCCTACGTTTTGTGCGCAAACAAAGACAGACCATGCTTTTTTCCGCGACTATTCCCAAAGAGATTATGCAGATGGCCGCAAAGCACATGAAGCTTCCGGTCAGCGTAGAGATCGCGCCTTCCGGCACTACCGCGGAACACATTACGCAGGAGCTATTCATTGTTAAAAAAGAATCAAAATTGCGCCTTTTAGGCAAGCTGCTTTCGCAATATCACGGCTCGGTTCTTTTATTCTCGCGCACCAAACATGGAGCCCGGAGAATCGCGCAATTAATCAGGGACATGGGGCACAAAGTAGCCCAGATACATTCCGATCGTTCGCTTGCGCAGCGCCGTCAGGCGCTTGAAGGCTTTAAGTCCGGAAGGTACAGGATACTCGTTGCAACAGATATAGCCGCAAGAGGAATAGACGTTACGGGCATAGAGGTTGTTGTTAATTATGATCTGCCCGACGATGCCCAGAATTATGTGCACCGCATCGGCCGTACAGCCAGGGCAGGGCATAAGGGGCACGCGATTTCTTTCGCTACGCCTGATCAAAAGCGCGATGTCAACGATATCGAGAAAATTATAAGAACCGCGCTGCCTATATCGAAACATCCTGAAGTCCCTGCGGAGCAATTTAGCGCGTTTGAAGCGCCTAAACATTCAGGGCAGAGGTTTGCGCATAGGCCCGGGCGCAGAAATAATTCAAGCGGGTCTGCCCGCAGGCAAAATTATCATCACCATGACAAAAAAAGGTTTTAAATATATATACGGCCCTGTTCCGTCATGGAGATTAGGCAGGTCTTTGGGAATTGATCCTATTTCCGGCGGGATAAGGGTGTGCACATTTAATTGCGCGTATTGCCAGCTTGGGAAAAAGGGTATATCGACGACAAAAAGGAAAGTTTTTATTCCCACTAAAGCCATTCTCGATGAAATAAAAAAATTGCCGAAAGTTGACATAGATTATATTACCTTTTCAGGAAGCGGTGAGCCCACACTTGCCAAAAATTTAGGCGAAATAATAACAGGTATCAGAAAAATAAGAAAAAATAAAATAGCTGTCCTTACAAACTCCTCTCTTTTAAGCAGAAAAGACGTGCAGAAAGATTTATTACAAGCTGATTTTGTAGCAGCAAAGCTTGATGCGCCGGATGAAGCGCTGTTTAAGCGTATAAATAAACCCGTAAAATCCGTCAAACTTGACAAAATCATAGAAGGCATAAAAACTTTCAGAGAAAAATTTAAAGGTAAGCTTGCTGTACAGATAATGTTTACCAAAGATAATAAAGACTATTCCAAAAAAATATCCGAAATAGTAAAAGTGATCAGGCCTGATCAGGTGCAGATATGCACTTCTATCAGGCATTCGGCCGAAAGCCCTTTATCAAAAGCAGAGCTTTCAAAAATAACGAAATATTTTAAAGGCCTAAATTACATCTCTGCTCACGAACGCGAAATAAAAACAACAGAACCTATAGACAAAAAAGCCACCATGAAACGAAGAGGTGCTTAATTAAATACTTGCTTATGAGTATGGTGCATACGTTTTTCCTATTGCCTTTGTTCCGGCAACAGGCAAAAATTAAACTAAACCTTATTAAAAATCTATGATTACCGATAATGTTAAAAAAATATTGAGCGAATTACCACAAAGCGTAGAATTAGTCGCTGCGGCAAAAGCAAGAACCATAGATGAGGTTCAGCAGGCAGTTTCCGCTGGTGTAAAGATTATCGGCGAAAATTACGTGCAGGAAGCGCAAATAGCCTATGTTGTCATAGGCATCTCAGCGAAGTGGCATTTTATCGGAAGCTTGCAGAGAAATAAGGCGAAAAAAGCCGCTCTTATATTTGATATGATCGAGACAGTGGATTCTTTTGAGACAGCGTCAGAACTTGACAAACATTGCGCAAAAATAAACAAGGTTATACCTATTTTAATCGAGATAAACAGCGCCAAAGAAGCCCAAAAATCAGGAGTATTGCCTGAAAATGCCGAAGCCCTTATAAGGAAAATATCGACGCTCGGCAATGTAAAAGTATCAGGGCTTATGACTATGGGCCCTGTGTCGGGAGATCCGGAAAATAGCAGGCCGTATTTTATGGAAACAAAAAAAATATTCGATAGCATTAAATCTTTAAATGTGCCAAATGTCGAGATGAAACACCTCTCCATGGGCATGAGTAATTCCTATAAAATCGCTTTACAGGAAGGGGCCAATATTGTTAGAATAGGCACAGGCATATTCGGGGAAAGAAAAAATGAAAAATAATATTGACGCGAGAAAAGACATAGCTTTAAAAGCCGCTGACGCGGTCGGCAGGATACTTATTAAGAATTTCAAAAAACCCATTATCGCGAAATCCAAAGGCGACAGAAACCTGGTAACAGCAATAGACCTTGAATGCGAAAGCGCTATAATGAAATTGATTAAAAAGTATTTTCCCGAAGATGGTATACTGTCGGAAGAAAGCCCGGAATCAGCTTCATCGTCGCAGTTTCGCTGGATCATAGACCCCTTAGACGGCACGCATAATTACATCCGCAGTATAGATATATTCGGCACATCTATCGCGGTGGAATATCAAAAAGAAATGGTTATAGGCGTTATTTATATGCCTGTGACCGATGAGCTTTATGTCGCGCATAAAAATAACGGTGCTTACTGCAATAATCGAAAAATAAGCGTTTCGAAAAAACCGCTTATTGACGCAACGCTTATATACGATAGCAGTATAAGGTACAATATAGACCCCATGCTTAAAGGCTTAAAGAATCTGTCCGATAAGGTATTTAACATAAGGATGTTTGGCTCCTCCGCAAGGCACTTGTCCTATGTGGCGGAAGGAAAAGCTGATATCGATATAGAATTTTACGATAAGTCATGGGATTTTGCGGCAGGGCTTTTGCTTGTCGAAGAAGCCGGCGGAGAGGCAACAGACTTTAAAGGAAATAAATGGAGCGCAGACACCAAGGAATATATAGCGTCTAACGGCGTAGTTCACCAGCAAGCACTGGGGCTTATGGCAAATGTCAGATAAAATATACGATATAATTATAATAGGCGCAGGCCCCGCTGGGCTAACAACCGCAATATACGCAGCCAGGGAAAATTTGTCTGTTTTAGTACTTGAAAAAACTATATGCGGCGGCTGGCTTATGTATATAGATCTGATAGAAAACTATCCGGGATTTCCGCAAGGCATCAAAGGTTATGAGCTTTCGAGCAAGTTAGTAGAACAGGCATGCCGCTTTAAAGCCGAGATTTTAGAATCATCCGAAGTCAAAGCAGTCGTAAAAGGCGATAAAGAAATAACGGTCACAAGCAACAAAGGCGCATATAAGGCCCGGGCCCTTATAATAACTTCAGGTACAATAGCAAGAAAATTAAACATACCCGGTGAAGAAGAATTTACAGGCAAAGGTATTTCATACTGCGCTATCTGCGACGGCCCGCTTTTTAAAGACAAAGACATCATGGTAATAGGCGGGGGCAACCCTGCCGTCGAGGAAGCATTGTTCCTGACTAAATTCGCAAAAAGTGTTACCCTGGTGCATAAAAGAGGAACGCTTTCAGCGGCAGCTGTTTTGCAGGATGAGCTTAAGAAAAATAATAAAATAAAAGTTATGCTGAATCATGACATTATCTCCGTAAGCGGTGAAAAAATAGTGAAATCAGCCCAGATAAAGGATATTTTAACCGGCAAAACAGAAACCTTGGAAACGCAGGGTATATTCATAATGCACGCGGAATTTAAACCAAACACGGATTTTTTAAAAGGTGTTGTCGCGCTCGATAGCAGAGGTTATATAGAAACAGACTACCAGATGAAGACGGATGCGCCCGGCATATTTGCGGCAGGGGACATACGCTCGAAAAATATACATCAGGTGGTAATATCCTGCGGCGAAGGCGCTATTGCTGCCTTATTTGCAAGAGATTATCTTAGGAAAAATATACATATATGAAATCACAAAAA
>JAFGKX010000026.1 GCA_016928375.1 Candidatus Omnitrophota bacterium
GCCTAAAACTATACCCAATAAAAGCACTATCACTGAAGCAAATAATATACGGCCTGTGCTGCCTACAAACACCTCAAAAGAAGAGGCCCTGTTGACAAGCAAATAGACAAACACAAGAAACGGTATTATGCCTATTAAGCACATAGCGTTGTTAAATTCTCTCTTTGCCATAGCTTTAAGCTGGTCTATATCCATATATTTTCTCCTGTTTCGCGTGGCGCGCCCGGGGTGAATCGAACACCCAGCCTGCTGGTTCGAAGCCAGCCGCTCTATCCAATTGAGCTACGGGCGCACATTCGACTTTGCTCAGCGTGCCCGTCTTTAGCCTGTCGAAAGGCGGGCGCAGAAATCTTTTATTTCTTCTGGCTGCTATACCACTGGGACCATTTTGCGTATTCTCTGCCAAAATTTTGCCCTGTAATGGCCTTTAACGAAGATGCTGCCTTAAGCTGAACATCTTTATAATCATCCTTAAGCGCCTCTATCAAGGCCGGAACTGCTTTTTTGTCTCCGATTTTCCCCAGGGATTCAGCGCATTGTTCGCGGGTAAAATGATCCAGATCTTCGGTAATCGCCTCTGCCAATACTTCTACGGAATTTTTATCCTTCAGGCTGCCCAGTGCTTTGGCGGCTATCCTGCGCACGTCCTTTGATTTATCGTTTGCAAGCGCTTTTCTTATCTGCGCCGCTGTCTTTATATCTAATTTTTCATTTAAAAGCGTAATTACTGCTATCCTTACCTTTTCACTGTTGTCGCTGATATATTCTGCAACCTGCGCAGGAATCCTGTTATCCCTAAAATTTACAAGCGCATATATGGCTGATTCTCTTACTGATGATTCTTTATCAGACAACATGCCAAGCAGCGGATTCAATGCCCTGGCATCCGCTATCTTGCCTAATGCTTTGCACGCTGCGGCCCTTATTGTATAAGAATCGTTTTTAAGCGTATATATTAATGTTTCTACTGCATTTTTTGCTTTTAAATCACCCAACAAATCGCATGCCAATGTCTTTGATTCGCGGCTGGCTGTTTTATCCTTTAGCATGTCTATGAGATAGGAAGCAGATACTATTCCTATTGCTTTAAGTTCATCATAACCTTCTTTTTGTATGCCTCTGGCAGTATGTTTTATTTTTTTAACCGCTTCTTCAATCCTGCCAAGCTGGGTTGAAGTCGGCTCTGCCGCAAAGCAGTTTGCCAGCGTAAAAAAAACAACGACCAGCCCGAACATGCAGGTTAACGATATCGCTTTCCTCATATCTACCTCCTATATTTTATTTTTAAAATGTCTATTTTGATCATATTTTTTATATGGAAAAGCTTATTACGCCTTAACCGATAATTACCATGCCGACTTTATTCATGCAGATTATTTTGACTTATGTATTGCAAATAAAAATGGTACTATAAAATACAACATAAGCCCGATACGCGGATTAAACAAGGAAACTATCATGGATATCACAGAAACAAAGGGTATGATTAAGCACCTTTTATTGTAAAACTTAACAACAGAAGGGTCGATGTCCTGATCCACCAGCTTGAATTTTCTGGTTGCGTATTTCCAGTGAACATAGAAAAACATACCCGTAAAGAACAGATTGGTCTCAAAAAGAAAAGCTGCGGTAAATACATGCCCGTAATCTCCTACTAATGCGGCAGAAACAGGTATCAATGCTATAAACATAAGCCCGAATGCATTTATTAAAAGAGAAAACGAATCTGTGCGTTTTATATAATGAAACTGCTGATGGTGTTCAAGCCACAAAACACCCAGTATTATAAAGCCTTCCGCATAATGCAGAAGTTCCGGCCAAAGGCTTAAAAGCAGATTAACCAAATCCGGTTCAGTTATACTTTGCGGCGGGTGCAGGAAAATATCAAACCCGAAAATAAGCAAAGTCATTGCGAATGCAAATATGCCGTCACTTAAATTCTCAAGCCGATTGGTCTTAAGCTCTATGTTCACACTTTGTATCCGCCTATGTGTTATTTTCTTCGACAAACTTCTTTATATCTTCTATATTCTCTAATATCAACCTTGCCTTGCTGAGCCCAAAAGAAAAAGGATATTTATCGTCTTCATTTCTTTTTAATATGATTAATGGCTTCCCTTTAAATTCGCTTCTCTCTATCACTTTTTACCTCCATTTTACCCTCGTTTTCCGCTTGGCAAATTATCTTAAAGCGAACACGAAAGGCTTTGTTTAAAAATACACATTTTAACGCAACCACAATTATATATGAAACAGCGCGGCAGGGCAATTGTTTTCTAAGTTAATGCGATCTTGACATTATTTTGCAGAATTTGCGCAATCCCGCTATTTTGAACAAGATATTTCTTTTTATTGCCTGCGTCATCCGTCAGAATTATATCTCCTTTTGCCAGGCTGGCGGCTAAAGGCGCGTGGTCTGCCAATATGCCCATATACCCAATCTGCGAAGGAACCACCAAAGACACTGTCTCGCCTTTGTAAATAACCCCGTCGGGGCTTACTATGTCTACGTGAAAAGATTTACCCATACATTATGAGGCCTTTCTATTTATCTGTTTTCATCTGCTTGGCCTTCTCGAGCACATCCTCAATGGCGCCTGCCATAAAAAACGCCTGCTCCGGAATCTCGTCAAGTGCGCCTTCCAGTATCATATTGAAACCTTTTATGGTATCTTCCCTTTTTACATATTTTCCCTTTATGCCGCTGAATGCTTCCGCAACGAAAAACGGCTGCGAAAAAAACTTCTGAATTTTTCTCGCGCGGTATACCATAAGTTTGTCTTCTTCGGATAATTCGTCTATGCCGAGTATTGAAATTATATCGCGCAAATCCGCATAACGCTGAAGGATCTTCTGCACCTTAAGCGCTGTATCGTAATGAGTATCTCCTACTAATCTGGGGTCCAGTATCCTAGACGTCGAATCCAGAGGATCAGCTGCCGGGTAAATGCCAAGTTCCGATATCTGGCGTGAAAGCACTATTTTAGCGTCTAAATGCGCGAATATCGCAACTATGGCAGGATCAGTCAGGTCGTCTGCCGGCACATATACCGCCTGAACGGATGTAATGGCGCCATTTTTAGTAGATGCGATTCTTTCCTCCAGTTCCGCTATTTCCGTCGGAAGATTAGGCTGGTATCCCACGGCTGACGGCATGCGCCCTAAAAGAGTGGATACTTCCGAACCCGCCTGTACATAACGGTAAACATTATCTATAAAAAACAGCACATCTTTTTTTTCTTCATCACGAAAATATTCCGCCATTGTCAATGCCGCCAGGCCTGCCAGCAATCTTGCTCCCGGCGGTTCATTCATCTCGCCGAAAACCATGGCCGTATTATTTATTACACCTGAAGCATTCAGCTCAAGCCAAAGATCGTTGCCTTCGCGGGTGCGCTCGCCTATGCCGCCAAAAATCGAAACGCCGCCTAATTGATGAGCTACATTATGCATAAGCTCCATCACCAAAACGGTTTTCCCCACGCCGGCGCCTCCGAACAGCCCTATTTTTCCGCCGCGCGGAAAAGGCGCAAGCAAATCTATAACCTTTAGGCCTGTCTCTAATATGGAAGTTATGGGCAGCTGCTCTTCGAATCCCGGAGACGACCTGTGTATAGGATTTCTTTTCCCCGGCTCTGCCACCTGTCCTTTACTGTCTATAGTTTCGCCAAGGACATTGAACATCCTTCCCAGCGTCTGGCTGCCTACGGGGACACTTATCGGCGCGCCTAAGCTGTGAACCTCCATACCGCGAACAAGCCTGTCGGTTGAAGTCATTGAAATACAGCGGATAGTATTATTACCTATAATTTGAATTGCCTCAAGCGTTAAATTAATGCCTTTTTCTTTATCTTCTATCTTAACAGCGGTCATAATCTGCGGGACATCACCTTCCTGAGGGAATTTCACATCTACTATAGGGCCTATAACCTGCGTTATTTTGCCATTTGCCATAACATTATCCTTTCAATAACTACGCTGGCGGTCTTTTGCCCTATAGCAACATAAACGCATAAAACATTTTTACCTTTTTGATTAATAATAGCATCCATGGCAATAGCGGTTTTTCCGGTCTGTCTGTCGCCTATAATAAGTTCACGCTGCCCGCGCCCTATTGGAATCATCGAATCTATTGCCTTTATACCTGTTTCCAGAGATTCACTTACAGGCTAGCGCTGGACAACGTTTGGGATTTCTGCCTCAATCGCTCGGCGTTTGTCCATTACAATAGGCCCTTTACCGTCTATCGGCATGCCTCCGACATTAACAATACGGCCTATCAACGCGTCACCGACAGGTATAGTAATGGTAGCGCCGGTTCTTTTTACTATATCGCCTTCTTTTATATACATATCCGGATTATCCGCGCCGAATACTACGGCTCCGACGCTGTCTTCCTCAAGGTTTAAAACCATGCCGTAGAGATTATCGTTAAATACAATCGCCTCTCCCATCATGACATCATCGAGCCCGTATATGCGCACGATATCGTCGCCTACCTGCAGAATCCTTCCGGTTGATTCCTCTTTTATGCGCACCCTGTATTTTTCAAATGCATTTTTTATAGAAGCGGTTATTTCATCCGGTCTTATTTCCATTAAAGCACCTCTGCGTTTTTAAGTTTTTTCCTTAATTCCTCAAGCCGCCCTCCGATACTGGCGTCTACTACGGTATTACCTGTCTCTATGCGAAGGCCGCCTATTATATTTTTATCCAGCGTTACTGTAAAATTCAATTTTTTATCGGATTTAGCCTGCATCTTTTGTTCCAAAATTTTTAAAACTCCCGGATCTATCGGATAGGCGCACCTTACAACGGCATTCGCCTCCTGCTGTTTTATGTAATTTACTATAATATAATCTACGATATCGGATAAAAATTGTATTCGTTTTTTTTCGATAATCAATTTTAAAAACTGCAGTAATTCTACGGAAAAATAATTTTTTAATACTGTATCTATAAATTCGTATTTTTCGCTATCTGCCAGGGCAGGGCTTGCGAGTATGCCCATAAATTCGGGATTGGCCTTCGTAATCTTCATAAGCGCAGCTGTTTCCTGCGCCGCTCTTTCCACGCCTATGGTCTCCTTGGCATATTCGATAAATGCCTCGGCATACCTCCTGGCTATCAGCTTAAGCTTCATTTTTGATTATTCATGCTGCTTATAAAATCGCTGACGAATTTTTTATCTTTCTCTCCGGTAATTTTTTCTTCCAGCAGGCGTTGAGTAGCTGCCAGCACCATATCCGTCATATCAGCCCTAAGACCTGCCTTGGCTTTGACAACTTCAAGCTCAATATCCTTTTTGGCAAGTGCAACTATTTTTTCCGCCTCAACCTGCGCCTGCGGGTATAGGCTGCTTTCAGCCTGCTTTTCCACTGCCTTTGCCAGCTGTATATTATACCATGACCATTTCGTATTGGGATTATTGCTCAGCGCTATATCTACAAGATCGGCAAGCGCAAGGGGCCTGGATATGCTCAGTTTTCTTCCCCTGATAGACGACCAGGCAGAATCGGTTGGCGCAGAAATTTTATTCTGGGATTTTTCCGGCTGAATGCTTTCCTTCAATCTTTTGGCTATCATGTCAGATTCAAGAAGCTTCACGGATTCGTCAAAATCGCTTAACTGGGACGGAGGCGGATAGGATTTTAAGGTTTGGCAGCCTGAAATAGAGAATATAATAAATGCAAACGCGAAAGCGCCGGCAGTTTTTTTCATATCTTAGTATTAACTCTATTTTTATATTACGTTAAAGTTTAAGAATAATATTAGGCTTATATTAGTTTCATTGTAACATAAATAGAGGAAAAAGCAAAAACTTTTATTTTATAGAAACCTTGACAATATTTGTATTATAATTTATCATACTCAAGTATATGAAAAAAATTCTTTTATCCATAATAATCTGGGCTGTGGGTTCCTTGCTGACCATTATCCTGTATTTTGTAATGCTGCTGTTTGCGGTGATTCTTTATCCGTTTGATAAAAAACGCGCTGTTGTGCATAAGCAGTGCTTTTGGTGGTCGGATGCGGTAATTGCGTTAAATCCCTATTGGAAGGTTGAAGTAAGCGGCATAAACAACATCGAGAAAAGCCGGACATACATAATAGTAGCAAATCATCAGAGCATGGCGGATATAGTGCTTGCCTATCAGATAAAAATGCAGTTTAAGTGGGTTGCTAAAAAAAGTTTATTCAAATTGCCTTTTTTAGGCTGGTCAATGTCTCTCGCTAAGCACATAAAACTTGAGAGGGGAAACTTTGGCAGTATAAAAAAAGTTTACAGAGAAGCTGCTTACTGGCTGCGAAACGGGATATCTGTCCTGTTTTTTCCGGAAGGCACGCGAAGCAACACAAATCAAATGGGAGATTTTCGTAACGGCGCTTTTAAACTTGCTATAAAAGAGCGCGTGCCGATATTACCGATAGCATTCGAAGGTACAGGCACGGCAATACCGAGGGGCAGTTGGATATTCACCACAAAGACATCCGCTAAATTAAAAATAATGCCTGCCATAGAAACAACCGATTATAATTTATCGGACTTTGCCAGATTAAGGGATTTAACACGTTCTGTTCTGGAAAAAAATTCCGGCGGCGGGACGGCTGACCTATCTTAAACGCAAACCCTGCTATATTTTTGCCTACAGCCACTTCTTGCGCTTAAAGTATATAAGCATAAAAACAGTAATAAGAAACATGGCAAATATAACCGCGGGATAACCTAACCTGCTTTCCAGCTCCGGCATATTCCTGAAATTCATACCATATATACTCGCTATTAAAGTCAAAGGCATCATTGTGGTGGCTATAACCGTAAGGGTTTTCATTATTTCGTTTAATTTATTAGACACAACGGATACATGCGCCTCCATTGCGCCTGTTATGATATCGCGCGAAGTTCCCACAACATCATTAAGCCTTATAAAATTATCGCAGATATTTCTGAAATAAGCATTACTCGAAGGAGATATAAAATCGAAATCGCTGCGGGTAAGAAGGCTTATGACATCCGATTGCGGGCCTATGGTGCGCCTTAAATTCATAGCGTCGTTTTTAAGGTTATATATTTTCTGCAGCGTTTTCTGATCCGGATCTTTGAATAATTCATCGCTCATCTCATCTACCAGGTCATCGAAGGCCTGTATAATCGGAAAATAGCTGTCGATGCAGGCATCTAAAACCGAATAAAGCAGCATATCCGCGCCCTGCATAATTATAGGCGACTGCTTTTTAACCCTGTCTTTGCATGTTGTAAGCGGATTTATCGGATTGTTGTGATAGGTTATAAGAAAATTTCGGCCTAAACAGCAGTCGAGTTCGTTTACTTTAATTTTACTCCGAAGCTGTTTATCGGGCGAGGCTTCGAGCGAAAACATAATCAGAAAAAGATAATTGCTGAATTTTTCTACCTTGGGCCGGGCGTTCGGCATTATGAGGTCTTCTACCGTCAAAGGATGCATGCTAAACACGCTGCTAAGCAGGTCTATATCTGCATCGTCTATGTCAAGCATATCTATCCAAAGCACGGAGCGGCTATCAGTAACAGCGTTTTTTATTTCCTGCAAGGTCAAATCGCTCTTAAACCCGCTGTCGGGATTATATAAAAAAGATTCATACATATAAATACCTCAAAATTATATCATTCCGGTAAACCGGCGTTGTCTTTGAAATAACCGCTTTTCATCTGTATCCTTAATTCTTCGCCCCATTCTGTATCCGGCGCAAAGCTCCAGTCAGTTTCTTTGTCTACGTTAAAAAGCACAAATGCCGCGATATTTTTATGTTTTTCAATGCAGCGAAACGCTTCTTTTATCCATAGCGCTTTATCGCCGCCGCTTGAGGTGGAACTGAATTCCGATATTATCACCGGTTTGGCGGTGATATTTTCCAATTCGCGTAAACGGCCTTCAAATATCTCTTTAAAGCTTCTCCACCTACTCCAGGTTTTTGTATTACCCCAATTATAACCATCAAGACCTATAAAATCAACATATTTATCTCCGGGATAATAGAACATAAAATTATTATTCTCTTTCGGCACATCTTCCCAGTTTACAAAAAATACCCACCCTGTAATAATTTATATCCGCGCCCTGAGTCTTGTGATAAACGAATGTTGTTATAGCGGCGACAACAATCAGAATTATTAAAAAAATAACCTTCTTCATGTTCCCTCGTATAAGTGTAATATTTAGCTAATATTATATCATATGTATATTTTTTTAATGCATCAAAAAATAAAAAAGTAATCAGTTCTGTTTTTGCTAAGCGCGGCTGCATTATAGATTCCTTAAATATTATCTTTAAAAATTAATTACGA